>JAYUYE010001102.1:0-6761 GCA_043752985.1 Myxococcales bacterium | reverse complement strand
CCAGCGTCCGCGCGGTCTCGCGACCCTGTTCGCCTTGCCCGGTGCGCTCGCGCTCGTCGACCCGCGCCTCGCGATGCCGCCCGGAATCGCCGAGCTCCCCGCCCTTGCCATGCGCTGGAAGGTCCACCGCGCACAGACGGTCGAGCTGCTCGGCGACGCCGTGATCGAAGCGCTGGCCGCGCGCCTGCGCCGCCACTTCCGCCTCGCTGCGCGCGATCCATCCGAGGTCGTGCAGCTGCCGCTGCAGGCGCCGCCGGCCGAGCCACCCGCAGCGACGTGATCCGCACGCTCGCGTTCAGTGGCTATCGGTCGCTGCGCGAGCTGCGCTTCGAGATCGGCCAGCTCACCGTGATCACCGGCGCCAACGGGGCGGGGAAGTCAAACGTCTATCACGCGCTCCGCCTGCTCGTCGATGCGGCCGAAGGTCAGCTCGGCCGTGCGATGGCGCGCGAGGGCGGGATGCCGTCGGCGATGTGGGCGGGCGCGGCTGCGAAGAAGGCGAAGAGCACCGAGGGAAAGCGCCTCAGCATCGGCTTCGCGGACGACGACCTGGCCTACGAGCTCCGGCTCGGTGTGCCGGGTCCGGGTCACGGTGCGTTCAACCTCGATCCTCTGGTCAAGGAAGAGACGATCCGCACGCTAACAAAACCGCGCGTGAATCTGCTCGAGCGACGCAATGCTTCCGCGATGCTGCGCGACGACGACGGTCGCCCGGTCACGTTCGGAGCGAGCATCGAGAACGGCGAGTCGGTGCTCTCCCAGCTCGCCGAACCGCACCGCTACCCAGCGCTCTCGATGTTCCGCGAGCGCCTGCGCCGCTGGCGCTTCTATCACCAGATCCGCACCGACCCCGATTCGCCCGTGCGGGCGCCACAGATCGGCACCCGCACACCAGTCCTCGCGCATGATGGCCACGATCTCGCGTCGGCGCTGCAGACCATCATCGAGAACGGCAACGGTCACCTGCTGGATGAAGCCGTCGCCGACGCATTCGAGGGCGGGAAGGTCGCGATCTGGAACGGCGACGATGCGCGTTTCCGCCTGCTGCTCGAAACTCCGGGTGTGTTCCGGCCCCTCGATGCCGCCGAGCTGTCCGACGGCACGCTACGCTACATCGCGCTGCTCGCCGCCCTCCACACGCCGCGGCCCCCCGAGCTGCTGGTCCTCAACGAACCCGAGACGAGCCTCCACCCGCGTGTACTCGCCCCACTCGCGCGGCAGATCGTCGCTGCAGCCGCGCAGTCGCAGGTCATCGTGGTGTCGCACGCTGCGGCCCTGGTCGATGCGATCGCCACGGCTCGCGGGGCGACCCGGATCGAGCTCGTCAAGGAAGAAGGCGAGACCAAGGTCGCCGGTCGCCGGAAGATCGACGAGCCGGCGTGGAAGTGGACGACGTGAAGCTCGAAGCTCTCGTCCGAATCATCACAGGCAACACCCGCCACCTGGTGGGAGGCGAGGACCGGTCGCATGCGATCGCATCCGTGGAGATGGTCGATGCGGTCGTCGTTTGATTGGGGCACGAAGCGGCTGGGAGCGGCGTGACATCGCGGAGATCTCGACGTTCCGCACCGAGCTCTCGCGCGCGGCGAAGTAGTCAGGCGAAGGCGCGGGCGATCAGCGCGACCGCCGCCTCGATGCCGGGGAGCGTGCCCGCGAACCGGTGATCGGTCGAGTTGTTGCCGCTCGCGTCGTAGAGCCTCGCGCGGATGGTCGCCGCGTTGATGTCCCAGTGCAGATCCGCGGACGCTTTCGGCTCGGCACGTCGGAAGTACTGGTCGACCTGACGGCGACCCGGACGGAATCCGAAACTCGCGCCAGGGAGCGTTCCCGCCAGCTCGACGAGCCGCAGGTAGATCGCGTCGGTCGCGATGAACGTTGCCCACCATGCCGTGAGCTCCGCGTCGAGCCGCGCGGCTTCGGCGCGGCGCGCTTGCTCGGCGTCGCTGACCCAGTGCGAGACGACGACCATGGCGTTGCCGCGGCGCTCGAGGCGCGTGCGCTCGTGCGGCTCGCCATCGCGATCGCGCTGATGCACCTCGACGGTCCGCGCATCGAGCCAGTGCGGCGGCCGCTGATCGCTCGGACCTTCGAGCGTTGCGTGTTCGAGCTCCGGCCAGCCACGCGTCGGATCGGTGAAGTCGAAGAACGTGAGCTCGTAGGGGCATGCCCAGTGACAGCCATCGACCGCGAGAGTGGTGCCATCTGGACTGAGGAAGCAGGTGACCCAGATGAACGCGGAACCGTCCTCCTGATCACCGGGCGGTTCGAAGATCGCGCCGGTCTCGAGATCGACGATCGTCTGGCTCATGTACGAGCGGCCTGCAATCAGGTACTCGCGATCGCCCTTCGTGACGAACGTGTGGAGGAACCGGTCGTCGTTGCGCGCGAGGTCGCAGATGACCGTGCCATCGAAGATCCTGGTGAGCACGCCGCGCGACGCCCGCTCGAGCTCCTCCACCGCGAGCTGGTAGCGCCCCGAGGGCGATACGTAGAGGTCTACGGACATTGCGCGTTGACGGCGCGCGGCGTGCCGGTGTTCGAGGCATCGCCGTACGGAGTCGTGGCAGTGCAAACCACGGCAGGGCCCGGATCCGGATCGCGCTGGCGCGCCGCGCCGGAGGTCACCGACGCGTAGGTCACGACATCGAGGATGGTCGCGCCGTCGCGGACCTCGATGTCACCGCCGCTATCGACGAGAGCGAACGTGAACGTCGCATCGACCGCCGGCAGCATCGCGTTGACCGTGGAATCGGCGGAGCGCGCGAACAGTGCGAAGCCGCCAGGAGCGATGGGCTTGCAGGTCACGGACTGGATGACGTTGCCGTTCGCGCCGGTGCGCGCGAGCTCGAGCCCGTTGAGATCGAACGACGTTGCACCGGTATTCTGGATCTCGAACCACTCGCGCTGCGCGTCCGTGAAGTTCACGACGTTGGCGGGGTTCGCGAGGAATTCCGTGATCGCGAGCTGCGTGGGCTTCACGATCGGACGGATCGTGCCGCCGCCGCCGTCGCACATGCCGGGTGGCGGCAGCGAGATGCACTGGGTGTTCGCGAGGCCGGGCGTCCCGAGGTCACCGGCGCCGTACGAAACGGAGCCCGTGCAGCGGTTCACCGCGAGGTCGTTGCCGGTGACGGTCTCGACGTCCGGATCGACCTGATGTGAAGAGCCCGTGATCGTACTCGTCCACGTGATCGAATCGAGCGTGGCCGCGCCGAGCACGAGCTGGACGTCGCCGGTCGCCGCCGCCGTGCCGTCGATCAAAGAGAACGAGAACGTGGCGGTGATGGGCGGCAGGCCACCGTTCATCACGCCGTCCGCGGACTTCGCGAACACGAGGCGCGAGCCCGTCGTCACGCGCACGCAGGTTGGCTGCGCGATGACCACCGGCCCGGAGGTATCGCCGGCGCGATCGAGCCCGACGCCGTTGAGATCGACGTCGCGCGTGACGAGAACCTCGAACCATTCGCCCGTGGTGTCGGAGACCGCGCTCGGGTTCGGCATCACCTCGGTGATCACGAGGTCACCGACCACAGGCGCTACGGTGGCGCGCGCGACGCCACCCTCGAGGCAGGTGCCCGGGGCAGAGCCGCCGGTGCACGCGGGGTTCGCCGCGCCGGGCGTGCCGCGATCGCCAGCGCCGTAGACCGCGACGCCGTCGCACCACGAGGCCTCGATGTCATTGTCGAGCACGGTCGATGCCGCGGGATCGAGCGCCCGCGAAGCGCCACTGGTCGAGTGCGTCCAGGTCACGGTGTCGAGCACATCGGCGCCGAGCACGAGCTGAACGTCGCCGGGCGTCGTGGCCGAGCCCGTGATCATCGAGAACGTGAAGCCGGCGGTGACCGCGGGGAGACCGCCGTTGACCTCGTTCAGCGATGAGCGCGCGAACACGGCGCGCTGGCCCGTCGCGAGACGCACGCAGGTCGCCGAGGAGATCACGTTCGGGTTCGCCATGTCGGAGGCGCGGTCGAGGCCGAGGCCGTTGAGGTCGACGTCCTTCGTGGCGAGGATCTCGAACCATTCGCCTGTGGTGTCGCTGACCGCGCTCGGGCTCGGCATCACCTCGGTGATCACGAGATCGCCGACATCGGGGTAGACGACCGGACGGGTCGCGACTCCATCGACACAGGTGCCTGGCGGTGCAACGGCGGCACACTGGGCGTTCGGTGCACCGGGCGTCCCGAAGTCGCCCTCGCCGTAGTTCTGCGTGGCATCGCACCAGCGGGTCTGGTCGTCATTCTCGGTGACGTTCGCGAAGTCGGGATCGACCTGGAGCGCGGTGCCGCTGCGCGAGGCGGTCCACGAGAACGTGTCGATCACGGTGGTCCCGATCGCGATCACGAGGTCGCCGGGCGCCGTCGTGGTCGAACCGGCGATCATCGTGTGCGTGAACAGGCCGCTCACCGTCGGCAGCCCGCCGTTGGTGCCGGCATCGGCGGAGCGTGCGAACACGATCAACGAGCCGGTGGTGACGCGCAGGCACGCTTCCGCTTGCACCATGCTCGGGTTTGCGGTGTCGCCCATCCGGTCGATGAGCAGGCCATTGAGGTCGACGTCACGGGTGACCTTGACCTCGAACCACTCGCCGAGCGCATCGTCGACGGCGGCCGGTGAGGGCATGATCTCGGTGATCACGAGGTCGCCGGGGGCAGGGGACACCACGGGACGAAGCGACGTTCCGTCGTCGCACATGCCGGGTACGATCAGCTCGCAGTCTTCGTTCGCGGAGCCGGGCGTCCCGTAGTTGCCGGGAGAGAACTCGGTTGCAACGGTGTGCGAGGCCTCGCACCAGTGCACGAGATCGTCATTGAAGGTGTACTCGGGGGACTCGCCGCCATCGAGCTGGCGCGATTCGCCGGGCGTGACCTCCGCGTAGAACGCCTCGTCCACCTCGGTCGTGCCGCAGCGCAGGGCAAGTCGCCCGGTCCCCGTGTTGTAGAGGTCGCCGAGGCGATCGGCGTAGCCGCTGTCGACCCACGCGGGCGCGAGATCCGAGAGCGTGTTGCCGAGCACGAGGTAGTCGCCGGGTGCGATCGTGATCGGGTCGAGCGTCGCTTTCTTCGCCATCGTGCCGTCGCCGCGCGAGTGTTCGAGCGTCAGCCCGGTCAGGTCGAGCGGACGGCTCGCGGTGTTATGAATCTCGAACCACTCGTTGGCCTCGTCCGCACCACTGCCGCCCGGAGCTGCCGCGAAATCGGCGAACACCTCGGTGATCACGAGATCGCCCGCGAGGAGACGATCGTCGCAGGTTCCGCTCGCGCCCCCATCGTCGCCACACGCCGCCAGCACCGCTACCACGAGCGCCAAGATCCGCATGGGGTGATGCTACGGGATTCGCGGACTTGGCGAGGTTCCTACGTGCACCCGTGTCTGGATCCTCGCGCGAATTAGGGTAAGGTCCAGCGCCCTGATGGTCGCGCCTCCCACGACACCGCGTAACTTTGCCGTCGACGTCGCGCGCGCCTCGGCTTCCTTCCAGGAGCTCGCTCGCCAGATGGGCGCGCAGTTCCTCGACAAGCAAGAGATCATCCGCCTGATGGTCGTGTCCGCGATCGCGGGTGAGCACATGGTGATCGTCGGACCGCCGGGCACGGCGAAGTCGGCGATGATCGACATGTTCTCGAAGTTGATCGACGCGAAGTACTTCGAGTACCTGTTGACGCGCTTCACCGAGCCGAACGAGCTGTTCGGACCGGTCGACATCGTGGCGTTCCGCGAGGGCCGCTACACCCGTCGCCTCGAGAACATGTTGCCGACCGCCGAGGTCGTGTTCCTCGACGAGATCTTCAAGTCGAACTCTGCGATCTTGAACTCGCTGTTGCACGTCATCAACGAGCGCAAGTTCCAGAACGGCCCCGACGTGATTCAGGTCCCGCTGATCTCGCTGTTCGCCGCCTCGAACGAGGTGCCCAACGACGAGAACCTCGCTGCAATGTTCGACCGCTTCCTCGTGCGCGTGCTGTCCGACAACCTCGACAGCTATCACTTCCACGAGCTGATGAAGAAGGGCGTGTCGCTCGAGCTCCGCAAGATGACGGGGCGGGGCGTCGACAGCGCCGGCCGCCCGGTGGGCGCTCTCAAGACCGTGATCTCGGCGCACGACCTCCGGCAGATCCAGCAGAACTTCGACAAGTTCATGGTCTTCCCCGAGGAGTTCCTGACCAAGTACAAGGGCCTCATCTTCCAGATCCGCAGCGAGGGCATCTCGGTGTCCGATCGCCGCGCGGTCAAGCTGCTCAAGCTGTTCGCCGCCTCCGCGGTGTTCGACGGCCGCACCAAGGTCCACGACGGCGACTTCTTCATTCTTCGCCACATCTGGAACAACCTCGATCAGGTCGAGCTCCTCGAGGAGATCGTGAACCCGATGGTCGACTCCTACTATCGCGAGCATCCAGACGAGCGGCGGTTCATCGGCCCGTCGGCAAGCCTCGACGACCTGCTGACCGAGCTCGGTCTGATCCGCGAGCTGCTCACGTCGGGCACCGAGCTGTCGGACATCCAGCTGTTCAGCCAGCTCAAGAACCTCAACGAGATCAAGGTCGCGCTCGCATCGCTGCCCGGTGAGGCCGCGGCCCGGATGATTCGCGAGGTCGATCAGCTGCTCGAGACCGTGTTCGCATCTTCGAAATTTGGCCTCTGATGCTCCCCACCACATCCGCCTTTCGCCGTCCTCCGACGTCCCCGCGACCGCTGCGCGTCGCGATCTTCGACGATGTCGTCTTCGCGCGCGGCGAGCCGTTCCACGTTCCCGGCCTCGCCGT
>JAYUYE010001101.1:0-2688 GCA_043752985.1 Myxococcales bacterium | reverse complement strand
GGTTCGCGGTCTGGGCGCCGAACGGCAAGCAGGTCAGCGTGATCGGCGACTGGAACGGCTGGACCGTCGGTAACGATCTGCTGCACCCGCGCGAGAGCTCCGGGATCTGGGAGGGCGTGATCGAAGGCATCGGCCACGGCTCTCGTTACAAGTTCGCGATCGTCGGACCCGACGACGTCGTGCGCGAGAAGGCGGACCCGTTTGCCGCACGCGCGGAACATCCGCCGGCGACCGCGTCGGTCGTGTGGGAAGCGCGGCACCAGTGGCGAGACGCCACGTGGATGAAGTCGCGCGGCAGCAAGATCGCGCACGGTGCGCCGGTCAGCATCTACGAGCTCCATCTGGGGTCGTGGCGTCGCGATCACGGCGAGGTACTCGGCTATCGCCAGCTCGGACAGCAGATCGGCGACCACATCAGTGCGCTCGGTTTCACGCATGTCGAGCTGATGCCGATCATGGAGCATCCGTTCTACGGATCATGGGGCTACCAGGTCACTGGCTTCTTCGCGCCGACCACGCGCTACGGCGCGCCCGATGACTTGATGGCGATGATCGACGGCCTGCACCAGCGCGACATCGGAGTCATCGTCGACTGGGTGCCTGCGCACTTTCCGACCGATGCACACGGCCTCGGTCACTTCGACGGCACGCACCTGTTCGAGCACGCCGATCCGCGCCGCGGGTTTCATCCCGACTGGACCAGCTTCATTTTTAACTACGGTCGGCACGAGGTAAAATCGTTCCTGATCTCGTCGGCGATCTCGTGGCTCGACCGCTATCACGTCGATGGACTGCGTGTGGATGGCGTGGCCTCGATGCTCTACAAGGACTACTCGCGCAAGCCTGGCGAGTGGATGCCGAACGAGGACGGCAGCAACCACGACCGCGACGCGATCCGGTTTCTTCAGGACTTCAACCGCGCAGTTTACGCTGCATTCCCCGACGTCCAGACGATCGCCGAGGAGTCGACCGCATGGAGCGGTGTCTCGCGGCCTACGGAGCATGGTGGCCTTGGCTTTGGCTACAAATGGGACCTCGGCTGGATGCACGACACGCTCAAGTTCCTCGAGCGCGATCCGATCTACCGGACGCATCACTACGACGAGCTGACGTTCCGCGCGATCTACGCGCACACCGAGAACTACGTGATGCCGCTGTCCCACGATGAAGTGGTGCACGGCAAGGGCGCGCTGATCGCCAAGATCCCCGGCGACCCGTGGCAAAAGTACGCGACGTTGCGACTGCTCTTCGGCTACCAGTGGATGCTGCCGGGGAAGAAGCTGTTGTTCATGGGCAGCGAGATCGGGGTATGGCGCGAGTGGAATCACGACCAAGAGCTCGACTGGGCGCTCGGCGATCATCCGGCGCACGCTGGCATCGCGCGCTGGATCGGCGACATCAACGGCGCCTATCGCAACCACGCTGCGCTGCATGCCGGCGACTGCCAGACCTGGGGCTTCAAGTGGATCGTCGGCGAAGACCGCGCTGCCGTCGTCACGGCGTTCTCGCGGCACGCGGGTCCAGGCGAGAGCGGTGAATCCCCGATCATCGTCGCAGCGAACTTCACGCCGGTCCCGCGCGAGGGGTACCACCTCGGCGTGCCGCGCAATGGCTACTGGAAAGAGATCCTCAACTCGGACGCCGAGATCTACGGTGGCAGCGGGATCGGAAACCGCGGCGGCATGGAGGCGCATGAACAGTCGCTCGTGATCACGGTGCCGCCTCTCGGCATCGTGGTATTCGAGGCGCAGTGAGCGAGAAGTGGGTGTGCATTCACGGGCACTTTTATCAGCCACCCCGTGAGAATCCGTGGCTCGAGGCGATCGAGCCGCAGCCGAGCGCCCATCCGTACCGCGACTGGAACGAGCGGATCACCGCCGAGTGCTACCGCCCGAACACGGCCGCGCGCGTCGTCGACGGTACGGACCACATCATCCAGATCGTCGACAACTACTCGCGGATGAGCTTCAACGTCGGGCCGACGTTGATGTCGTGGCTCGAGGAGAGCGCGCCCGACGTCTACGAGGCGTTGATCGCGGCAGACGGGGCGAGCATCAAGCGGTTTGGTGGGCACGGCTCCGCGATGGCGCAGGCCTACAACCACATGATCATGCCACTCGCGTCGCCGCGTGATCTGATGACGCAGGTCCGCTGGGGCATCGCCGATTTCCGCTACCGCTATGGCCGGATGCCCGAGGGGATGTGGCTCGCGGAGTGCGCCGTCGACACTGCTTCGCTCGAGGCGATCGCGGCCGAGGGTATCGTCTTCACGGTGCTCGCACCGCATCAGGCCAAGGCGTGGCGTCCGCCGGGCGGCGCATGGCGCACCCAGGCCGTCGATCCGGGGCGCGCGTATCGCTGCGCGCTGCCGTCGGGGCGGTCGATCGATCTGTTCTTCTACGATGGCGCGACCTCGCAGGCGGTCGCCTTCGAGCGGCTGCTCGCGGACGGTCATCAGATCGTGTCGCGGATGATCGCGCGCGGTCCGGCGGAAGGCAGCGAGCCGACGCTGTGTCACATCGCCACCGACGGTGAGACGTACGGTCACCATCATCGGTACGGCGACATGGCGCTCGCGTGGGCGCTGTCTCAGGTCGAGCAGGGCTGGAATGGAACGCGGCTGACGAACTACGCCGAGTTCCGCGCGAAGGTTCCGGCGACCTGGGAGGTCCAGCTCGCCGAGGACAC
>JAYUYE010001100.1:0-6773 GCA_043752985.1 Myxococcales bacterium | reverse complement strand
CCCAGGCATGCGCCGAGCAGGCCGAGGGTGAGCAACCGGAGCAGCGGCATGGCCCCACGTGGTGCAACGATCTGGCCACGCTGGCGCGTGGATCCACGCGACCTTGGCGGCGCGAACCGCCGCGCGAGCTGCCACGATGGCAAGCCCCGCGGCGCGCGCGTGTCACTTCTTCATCTGCTGCGCGAGGTAGTTCTGCTCGCCAACCTGGCGGATCAGCTCGAGCTGGGTCTCGAGCCAGTCGGTGTGCTGCTCCTCCCCGACGAGGATCTTGGTCATGAGATCCTCGGTAGCGTTGTCGCCGGTCTTGCGCGAGACCTCGATCGCCTGGTTGAGGAACTGGATCGCGGAGTACTCGACCTGGAGGTCGCTCTCGAGCTGCTCCTTGACAGTCTCGCCGACCCGCAGCTTGTGATAGCGCTGCAGGTTCGGAACACCCTCGAGGAACAGGATCCGGCTGATCACGAGATCCGCATGGCGCATCTCGTCGATCGACTCTTCACGAACCTTGGCGGCGAGCCTCTCGTAGCCCCAGTTCTCACACATCTTTGCGTGAATGAAGTACTGGTTGATCGCCGTCAGCTCGTTGGTGAGCAGCTGGTTGAGGAGCGTTAGCACCTCTTCATTGCCCTTCATGACGCCTCCTCGTGTGGTCTGGGTCCCCGGAGCGCGCCCCGACGAACATGACTGCGCTCAGGTTCGCGAGCGTACCGAGACGAGGTCGTTCGAGCAATCGCGGTTGCAGCCGTTCGCGCCCTTGGCGTTGAGGCGATCCCGCAGCTCCTCGACGCATGCGCCGCAGCCTGTACCGGCACCGCAGCGGCGACCGATCTCCTGCACCGTACGCGCGCCATCGTCGATGACGGCATCGAGGTCACGGTCCGAGGTCGGGTGGCAGATGCAGACGATCAAGAAGTGACATTGATAATGCTTATCAAATCCAATCTCGTCAAGGCAGTTTCCTGAGCCGACCCAAGTCTATGAACATGCTTGCGAAAGCCGAGAGCTTGCCAGCTCGGCATATCCCCCCGATCCTTACACCATGAAGATTCCGTCGATCGCTGTGGCCGCGGTTCTCGCTGCCTGCGGCAGCAAGGACGCCGCGCCGACGGCGGCACCGGTCCCGGACGCCGTCCACGTCCTCGGCGCTGGCTCCGAGCCGCGCCAGCTGTTGCGCTATCGTGTCGCGAAGGGCACGACGAACGCCGTCGACCTTGCGCTCGATGTCGACATCGACGCGAGCGGGCAGGGCGGGCCCCTGCCGACGCTCGTGATGACGAGCGAGATGGTCGCCGAGGACGTCCTCCCCGACGGCTCGACGAAGCTCCGCACCACGATCACCAACGTGACGGCACGCGATCGTCCGGGCGGTGCGATCACCGCCGACCAGATGGCCGAGCAGACCGGCCTCATGCGGGGCCTGATCCTGCGCGGGACCCTGGCACCGGATGGCGTGCTGCGGGAGCTGACGGTCGATTCGGGCGGCCGCGTGTTGCCACCCGGTCTCACGGCTCAGCTCGATACGCTGAGCAAGAGCTTCGAGCAGGTCGCGATGCCACTGCCACGCACGCCGGTCGGGCCGGGCGCATCGTGGCTGTACAACAAGACCTTCACGCAGAGCGGCATGGCGATGACGACCACGACGACATTCACGCTGACCGCGATCGCGGGCGACACGCTGACGTTCGAGAGCGCCACGTTCGTCAGCGGCAAGGATCAGACGGTGACCCAGGGCGACCAGACCATTCAGCTCTCGAAGATCAGCGGCAAGGGCTCGGGCAAAGGCACCGTGGATCTCGCGAAGATGGCGATGACCGGCGAATTGCTCGCGGAGCTCGGCAGCGACATGAGCGCGCAAGGCGAGAGCACGCGGATGACCATGAAGATGGCAACGCGCCTGTCACCGGCGATTGCCCCCGAGCGCGCGCTGCCGCCGCCGCCCGCCGGTTCTGCGGCCCCGATATCGCCCGCCGGTTCCGCGGCGCCGAAGCCCGCGCCCTGATGGCTTGAAAGCGTCGCGCCGATCGCGTCTGCTCGCGGAATGAAGCTCAACGGTTCGGTTGTCCTCGTCACGGGTGGTGCCTCCGGTCTCGGTGCAGCAACGGTGCGCCGTCTCGTCGCCGGCGGTGCGAAGGCCGTGATCGTCGATCGCGATGAGGCGAAGGGCCAGGCGCTCGCGACCGAGCTCGGCCAGACCTTCGTAAAAGCGGACGTCACCGATGCCGCACAGATCGAAGCTGCGATCGCGCTGGCGACCGCACTCGGACCGCTCCGCGTCGCGGTGTCGTGCGCCGGCGTTGGTTGGGCAGCGCGCACGCTCGACAGGACCGGCAAGCCGCACGACCTCGAGCTGTTCAAGACCGTGGTCGGCGTCAACCTCGTCGGCACGTTCAACGTCCTGCGGCTCGCCGCCTCGGCGATCGCGAAGTCGGAGCCCCTCGAGCATGGCGAGCGCGGCGTGATCGTCAACACCGCGTCGGTCGCCGCGTTCGATGGCCAGATCGGTCAGATCGCATACGCCGCATCGAAGGCCGGCGTCGCGGGGATGACGCTCCCCGCCGCGCGTGACCTCGCGCCCGCCGGCATCCGCGTCGTGACGCTCGCGCCCGGCATCTTCGATACGCCGATGCTCGGCGCCTTGCCCGAGGAGAAGCGCGCGGCGCTCGCGACCGATGTCGTGTTCCCGAAGCGACTCGGCGATCCAGCCGAGTACGGTGCGATGGTCGCGGCGGTGATCGAGAACGGCTATCTCAACGGCGAGACGATCCGGCTCGACGGCGCGCTGCGCATGCCACCGAAGTGATCATTTCGGGATCAGGTCGGCCGGGATCGCGTTCGGCATCTCGGGCACCTTGGCCTCGTAGAGCCACGAGTACGTGAAGTACGAGCCGAGCACGCGCTTGGAGTAGTTCCGCGCCTGGTCGTCGACGATTCCCTCGATAAATTCGTCGCCCGCCCAGGTTCCGCGCGCCTTGAGCATGCGGTTCACGGCACCAGGCCCGGCGTTGTAGCTCGGCGGGACGAGGAGCGCGTAGCCCTTGTTCCGTGCGAACAGGCTGCCGAGGAACCGGCCACCGACGGTGACGTTGTTCTCCGGGATGAACATGCTCTCGCGCGTCGGCGGGATGTTCGTGCCCTTCGAGTAGTCCTTCGCGGTCGGCGGGATCATCTGCGTCAGCCCCCACGCATTCGCGTACGACTCGGTGCGCGGATCGAAGCCGCTCTCCTCGCGGACGATGCCGATCTGCAACGCGAACGGAACCTTGTTCGTCGTCGCGTGGCGGCGGAGGAGCTCCTCGTAGCCGAGCGGATACGCGATCAGCCAGCGCGCCTTGTTCGCACCGGTGGGCCACTGTTTGCGGTAGTCGAGGATGTGCCAGCGCGTCGGCCACAGCGATGTCGCGTGGCGCCCGGCGCGATCGTAGAGGTACGCCATCGCCCACAGCTTCTCGACCAGCTCGGGATCGTCGACGCGCTTCTTGCCGGGCGGTGCGGTCAGCCCGATCTTGCGCAGCTCCTCGGCCGCGGGATCGCCGAGCCCGAGGCGGAGTAACTCCATCGCGCGCGCGAAGCCGGGAGAGCCCCACTCGGTGCGCGGCTTGAACGTGAACGCCGGAGCCGCGGGATCAAATCCAGGCGGATTCGCCGACAGCTCCGCGATCAGCGCTTCGTAGCGCTTCGGCGCGGTCTCGCGGATCCGGTTGAGACCTTGCATCGCGTAGTACGCGACCGGGTACTGCTTGATGCCGGCTTCCCACGACGCGAGCGCGAGGTCCTTCTTGCCGGTGACGAGGTACGCGCGACCGAGCCAGTACTGCGGCTGACCTTCACCGAAGTAGTTGTCGTCGTGCGGGACGAGCTCGATCTGCTTCTTCCACCACTTGATCGCGTCCGCGTACTTCTTGTCCTTCCACGCGCGCCAGCCGAGTCGCCAGCACGCCTCGGCGACGTTGTCTCCGGTCGGAAACTTGGTCGGCAGCGACGCGAGCGTCTCCTGGACCTTCTTGTCGTTGTTGAGGCTCGACCACTCCTCTCCTTCGCGCAGCAGCGCGTCGTCGGCGTAGCTGTGTTTCGGATCGACGGCCTGCGCCGCCTGATACTTCGTGGCCGCGAGCTCGTGCTGACCGATGAACGCGTACGAGCGGCCGGCCTGGTAGATGCTCTTGATCTGGAGGTCGACGTTCGCGGCGTCCTTGCACGCCGTCGCGGCGGCATCGAACATCGGGGCGGCGCCCGTGCGATCGCGCGCCTTGAACCGGCTCTGACCTTGGTGATAGGCGGCAATGCAGCGATCGGTCACGCTGATCGCCGGATCGGCGAGCGCCGCGGAAAACGCTGCTTCGGACTCCGGGTTGCGCATGCCGTCGAACAGCTGCATGCCGCGCGCGATGTGCTCGGCCGCCGTGTACGTGAGCGGCTGGCCCTGCGCGGCGAGCGCGGCGGTCGACTTCGTTGCCCACGACGACAGTGGATCGTCGATCGTGATCTTGCGATACAACGCGACCGCTTCGGAGGGACTCGCCTCGGCGAGCCGGAACCGCGCCTCGGAGCGGCGCATCCCGTTCGGTCGGCGGGTCAGGTAATCCCGATAGTGCGCTGCGATCGTCGCGGCATCGGCGCTGCCGCGCAGCACATCGCCGACGAGCAGCTCGGCCTCGGGGCCGACGATCGAATCGCCGGTCACGCTCTTCGCGACCGCGAGGGCCTCGGTGAGCTGCTTCGCGAAGTACAGCGCGCGTGCGGCGTGATAGCCGAGGTAGTCGGCGAGCAGCGGCAGTCCGTTCCGCGCGGCGAGCAGTAGCTCCGCCGCCCTGGCCCAGTTCCCGATCTCGGCGTTGCACAGGCCGAGCATCAAATCGACCCGCGCGGCGTCCTCGCCCGTCGCCGTCTTGCGCGCGAGCTCGAACGCGGCGCGCGCTTCCTTCCACTGCTGGGCCGCGAATGCGGTCGCGCCGACCTGCGCGTCACCGGTCGTGAAGTACGGCGTCGCCATCGACTCGGACAGTGGCGCGACGGCGCCCGTCGCGGGCGCGACCGGTGGCGTCACCGGCGCGGCGGCCGCGGCATCACCCGAGCCGGTCGCCGGTGGTGTCGGGACCTTCGGATGGAGCGTGGTCTGGCGATGAGCGTCGTCGCCCGAACAAGCCGCGAGCAACACGAGGAACCAGACCCTTTGCATGCTTGACCCTAGCAACGCAGATCACCGGGGACAAATTCCGTGCCCGGGGGGTCAGGCTTGCGACGCGAAGAACGCCGCGATCGCGGCGAGGCGGGCGCCACGTCCGCCAAAGCTTGCCGCGATCGCCCGGGCTTCTTCGCCGAGGACACGCATCCGCTCGGTCGCGGCCTCTGCGAGCTCCTCGAATTCGTGATCGTCGCGGTCGTCGGCGTGCTGGAACGCGATCCCGATCGACAGCCCGTAACGCCCGAGGGCCGCGCAGGTCGCCGCGGGGGCGCCCGCCGCGACCGCGCCGAGCTCGGCCGCGGCCGCGAACAGAGCGCCGGTCTTTGCGGCGTGCAGGCGTTCGACCGAGGCGACCGTTACCAGGGATTCCTTCGGCGCGGTGAGGTCGATCGCTTGCCCACCGAGCAGCTCGAGCGCACCCGCGCGGCGCGCGAGCACCGAGACCGCGGCACCGGCGTAGGGCCCGAGCTCCGCGAGTGCGCCGAACGCGGCCGTCAACAGGCCATCACCGGCGAGAATCGCGATGCCCTCGCCGAATGCCACGTGCACCGTGGGCCGGCCACGCCGCTCGTCGTCGTCGTCCATCGCGGGCAGGTCGTCGTGCACGAGCGTGTAGGCGTGCAGCATCTCGATCGCGGCCGCTGCGGGCAGTGCGTCGGCATGGGCACCACCGCACGCTTCCGCGGCAGCGAGCAGCACCGCGGGACGCAGGCGCTTGCCGGGTCCGGTCGCCGCATAGTGCATCGCCTCGACGAGACGACCCGGGTCGTCGACCGGCGGAGCGAGCCGCCGCGTCAGCTCGCCGTCGACCAGGCGACGCACGTCCGCGAAGAACGCGACGAGCTCGGGCGGCGCCTTCTCGGGCGCGAGCGTCGCCATCAGCCGGCCGATTCGCGTTCGTTGATCTCGAACGGAACGATGTCGGGCTGACCCGACGTGCTGACGAGGATCTCGACGCGCTTCTCCGCGGTGACCAGTAGCTGCTGGCCCTTGCGCGCGAGCCCTACGCCCTCCTCGTAGACTGCGAGTGACTGCTCGAGCGAGAGCTCTCCTGACTCGAGCCGCGACACGACTTCTCGCAGTCGTACGAGGATCTGATCGAAGCCAAGCTCGGGGGCGTCCGCCATCGCGCCTGCACGATAGCGAACACGAACTGAAAAGTCATCCTATCGAGATCGCTTGACGCCCCGCCCACTTGCAGGGAAGCTGAAAGCGCGATGAGCGAACGCGCGGACTTTCGACCGGACGACACCGGCGAGCTCAAGGAGCGGTGGCGTGCGTACATCACGGACCGTCGGCTCAACATCACGGCGCAACGGGAAGCGATCGTCGAGATGTTCCTCCGCACCCGCGATCACGTGTCGATCGACGAGCTGTTGTCCAAGGTCCGCAAGCGCCAGCCGCGGGTCGGGTACGCCACGGTCTACCGGACCCTCAAGCTCCTGGTCGACAGCGGCCTCGCGGTCGAGCGCCAGTTCGGCGATGGCCAGGCGCGCTACGAGGTCGTCGGCGATCACCACGACCACCTGATCTGCGTGAAGTGCGGCCTGATCCTCGAGTTCGAGGACGACGAGATCGAGCGCCTGCAGGA
>JAYUYE010001099.1:0-2698 GCA_043752985.1 Myxococcales bacterium | reverse complement strand
TATCTAGCACGCACGACCGGCCTGTCGACGAAGCTGATCTCGCTCGACGAGCCTCTCGATGCCACCGAGGTCGAAGCCGCGTTTGCGACGCGCGTGATCGGCCAGCCCGCGGCCACGCGCGCCGCCGCCGACGTGGTCCTCCGGGTTCGCGCCGGGCTCGCGGACCCGGGACGCCCCGTCAACGTGATGCTGTTCACCGGGCCGACCGGCACCGGCAAGACCGAGCTCGCGACAGCGATCGCCGAGTACCTGTACGGTGCGCCGGGAATGGAGCAGTCCGGGTCGGACCGCGGGACCGAGCGGCTCCTTCGCGTCGACATGGGCGAGCTCAGTGGGCCCGACGCGGTGGCGCGCCTGATCGGTGATCGCTGGAATCCCGACGGCCTGCTGACATCGCGAGTTCGCGCGCAGCCGTTCTGCGTCGTGTTGCTCGACGAGATCGAGAAGGCGCACCCGCAGGCGCTGCACCTGCTGCTCCAGCTGTTCGACGAAGGCCGGCTGACCGACGCCAACGGCGAGGTCGCGAGCTTCGCGAGCGCGGTCGTGATCATGACCTCGAACCTCGGCAGCCGGAACGCGGCGCCGATCGGGTTTGGCGAGATGCGCGATCGGATCCTCGCCGATGTCGCGAAGGCAGTCCGCGAGTTCTTTCCGGTCGAGCTGTTCAACCGGATCGATCAGGTCGTTCCGTTCGAACCGCTGACGCCCGAGGTCGCCGCGAAGGTCGTCGACAAGGAGCTCGCGAAGCTGCTCGCTCGCCGCGGCCTGCGCGAGCGCAACACGTTCGTATATGCAGGTGCAGCGGTCCGTCGCCGCGCCGTCGCGGATGCGTTCGATCCGCGCTACGGCGCGCGCACTGTCAAGCGCTGGCTCGAGGACAAGATCGGTGGCGCCCTCACCGACCTGCTCGCGAGCGCGAAGCCCGCGCGGCTGCGGATCGTTCGACTCGCCGAGGATCAAGGTGCGATCCAGGCCGCGCTCGAGCCGATGGAGGAGCGCACGCCGACGCCCGGACCGTACGTGCTAGAGGGCGCGCTCGACCTGGCCACCGCCGCGCTCGATCCCGCAATTGCCGCTGCGTCCGCTGCGCTTGCCCGGGTCAAGCGCTCGCTGATCCTGACCCGCGCGCGTGACTCCGCGTCGGGCGAGCTGCGCTACTACGTCGACGAGCTCCAGCAGCGGATCACCGCGCTCGGGGAGCTGTTTGGTGACGTGCCAAGCTTGCGCGCCGACGCTCCGGAGGGCGCCGCGATCGGTGACGACGAACACGAGCCGATGTACGAGGAGCGCCCGGGAGGTGCGACCCGGTCGGCGCGCGTGCGCTCACGGACCCGCGCCGGTAGCGGACGGACACCCCGCCCGCCCGCGAGCCGCGACGCGCTGCTCGCCGGCATTGCCGAGGCGATGTTGATCGAGCGCGCGCTGCCCGATCTCCTCGATCCCGACGCGCACGCGGTCACCGTGACGATCGGTCGCGTCGGGGCGACCGCCGATGCGGGTGGCCTGGTGATCGTAGCGACCGTGCTCGCGCAGGCTGCATGGTTTGACGACGGAGCTTGCGTCGATGCCGAGGGTACGGTGTCACCGCTCGTCGGTTCGGAGATCGCGGCCTGGCGCACGCACGGCCAATCGAAGCTCACCACCACGCTCTCGCGCTTGAAGAAAGCGCGGGATGCGGTCCTCGTGTTGCGTGGGTTGTTCGTCCGCGAGGCGCTCGAAGGCGAGCACGGCACCTGGATGATCCGCGCGGCCGCCGCCGAGCCCGACGTGATCCGCGTCGAGGTCAAGCCGGGCGCGCCGGCCAGGGCCGCCGATGTGGTGCGCACCCACCTCGCGGGGCGCGCCGAGGTCGAACGCGTGCTCGAGCACGGCGGCGCGCTGCCTCCCAACCCGGACGTGCTGCTACCCGTCACGCGTACGCTGACCTACGCGCCGCCGCTCCGCCCGGGTGAGTCATATCGCGTCGAGCTCGAGGACTTCGCTACGGGTTGGGTCGATCGCGGAGCCGCTCGCGACCTCGAGCTTGCGATTCGGCGCGCGTGGTACCTCGCGTGGAGCCGGACCGGCGCGGTGGCGAAGTGAAGCGGCCGTCCTTCCGCGTGTTCGTGACGCGTCACCACGGCGGGCTGGTGTCGACCGTGCTTCTGCGCCGGTTCCGGGTCCTGTTCGATCGCCCGCCTCCGGCCGCGATGGCCGAGGATGTCGAGACCGCACTCGCGCGCCTCGCGCCGCAGGCGGCACTGCTCGTCGACGACAATGCAGCAGAGCGCTACCTGTGGACCGAGGAGCTCGAGCTTCGTCGCGTCGAGGTCGACATCCATCCAGGGCGTCCCGATCCGCGCGGCTACGTGATCGCGAGCTCGAAGGTGCCGATCCGGCTCGGCTACGCAGCGGCCAAGCTCGACGGCGCACCGCTGTATCGCGTGATCGTCCCGCGCTTCGACTGGACGTTCGTCAGCGAGGACCTCGCGGCGGTGCCGGACACGATCCGCTCCCTCGTGTTTGCCTCGCTGATTGGTGAGGACGGTGCCTCCCTCTACGACGTCCGCCGCGAGGTCGACGAGGAGATCGTGGAGTGGAGCCCTGTCGACGCCACGACGAAGGCGACGAGGCGCGCGAAGGTTGCGCCCGAGGCGGCACCGACCCTCGAAGCCGTCGCCGAGGACTGGGTCCAGCTCGCGAGCACAGGTCGGCTGCG
>JAYUYE010001098.1:0-6784 GCA_043752985.1 Myxococcales bacterium | reverse complement strand
CGGCGAACAGCTCGAGCGTCAGCGCCACCGCAGGGCCGGCGACGTCGATGCCGGCCGCCATCCAGATCTCGAACCAGTGGCGCAGCCGCGATCGGCGTAGCGCACAGCCGGCGCCGTAGCTCCAGCCACGCTTGACGCGGATCTCCTGCATCAGGCGCGAGCTGAACATTCCGCCGAACACGGCCTCCGCGATCGCGAGAGCTGCCGTGTCCGGATCACCGTAGCGAACACTCAGGTGGCCGACGCGGAGCTGAGCCTGCGTGCGATCGGGCTTATCGACGAGGATCGTGCGGCGGCCCCGCGCGGGCGCGGGCGCAAGTCCTGCGGCCATCTCGGCCTCGAGCGCTGCGCGGCCTGTTGCCGGGAGCCGCTCGGTGAGCCGCGTGACGATGCGCGCCGCGATCTCGTCATCGATGTCGCCGGCGAGCCCGATCACGAGGTTGTCGGCGGTCACCTCGCGCCGCCACGTATCGACGGCGCTCACGCGATCGATTCGCTGCAATGACGCCTCGGTGCCAAGCGAGGTCCGGCCGTACGAGTGGCCCGGGCTGCAGACCCAGTCGAACCAGCGGGTCGCCAGCGCACTATCGTCGTCACGAATCTCGTCGAGGACCTGCGGCGTCTCGCGCAACAGGCGCGCGTGCTCGTCCTCGGAGAACCGCGGCTCGGCGAGTACGTCGGCCGCGAGATCGATCACGCTGTCGAGGTGGCGCGATAGCGCGAGGCCCGAGACCGAGACGGCATCGCGCGACACCCCGACATCGAGCGCTGCACCGAGGTTGTCGAGCGTCTCGTCGAGCTCGGCGCGATCACGGCGAGCGGCGCCGCGGCGGGCGAGCAGCGCTGCGTGGCGATGCAGTCCCTCGACGCCGCGCGGATCCGCAGACGCGCCGCCCCGGATCGCGACGTCGAACCAGACGAGCGGCGTGTCGGGCGACGTCTCGACGATGACGACCGGACCGGCGCCCGTTGGCTTGCTCACGCGTCGTCCTCGGCGTCGTCGTGCTCGGGCTCGGCGATCACGATGGTGCGGCGGTTCGCCTGCAGGTACGTCCGGACCACGCGCGCGACATCCTCGGTGGTCACCTGCGCGAGCCGTTCGGCGATCGAGTTGACCTTGCGGAAGTCGCCGAGCGCGGCCTCGTAGTGTCCGAGCGCCTCGGCCTTGCCATCGACGTCGACGAGCGACGTCCAGAAGTCAGTCTCGGCGATCGCCTTGGCCTTCTCGACCTCGGCGCGCGACGGCGGCTTCTCGGCCATCAGCGCAAGCTCTTCGTCGATCACACCGAGGATCTCGTCGGCGGTGTGGCCGCGCGCCGCGGTGACCGCGAGCCGCAGAAGCGATGGATCGCGGAACGGCGTGAGCTGCGCATCGACCGACGACGCGGCCTCGCGCTCGATCACGAGCCGGCGATAGAGCCGCGCGGACGGACAGCCCGCGAGCAGGGTCGCGACGATCTCGAGGACGGCCCAGTCCGGATCGTCCTGGCCGGGCGCCTTGTAACCGACGAGCAGGCGATCGGTCGCGATCGGCTTGGGCGCGCGGACGACGCGCTCCTTGACCTGCGCGGGCTCGAGCGCCTGTGATGGCTCGGGGAGCTGCGCAGGCGGAATCGATCCGTAGTGGCTCGCGATCAAGTCGAGCAGCGTGGCCTCGTCGAAATCTCCGACACACACGATCGTCGCGTTGTTCGGCGCGTACCAGGTCCGATAGAACGCGCGGATATCGGGGAGCGAGAGGGCACGGATGTCTTCCATCCAGCCGATCGTGGGCCAGCGATACGGATGCACCGTGAACGCGTGCGCCATCAGCTGCTCGTCGAGCCAACCGTCGACGTCGTCCTCGACGCGCTCACGCCGCTCGTTCGTCACGACGTCGCGCTCCGACTCGACCGGGGCCGTCTCGAGCACGAGGTGCTGCATGCGCTCCGCCTCGAGCCGGACGCCGAGCGCCAGATCGCGCGCGGGGAGGCTGAGGCGGTAATAGGTCCAGTCGACCCACGTCGCGGCGTTCGACTCGCCGCCGGTCCGCTCGACGAGCCGATCGAACTCGCCGGGCGGCAAGCTCTCGGTCTGGCCGAACATCAGGTGCTCGAACAGGTGCGCCATTCCCGTTGCGCCCGGGCGCTCGTGACGCGAGCCGACGCGGAACCACGTCTGAAGAGCGACGATCGGTGCGCGCCGATCGACGGCAGCGATCAACGTGAGTCCATTACCGAGGCGGAAACGGCGAGCGGTGGTCCCGCGGCCGGCCGGTGCTTCGGCCTCGAGCTGCCAGGACATCGTCATTGATCCGTTGATACCACGCATCGGTCGCGCGAGACCCTGGTGTCGGAGCGTCCGCATCCCGACGAATTTTGCGGATGTCGCCGCGCTTGCTTCTCAGCCGAAACTCGGCTCGATCGAGAGGTCGGCGATCCGCGCCAGCTCGCGCAACGCCGGCTCGGCGCGGAACACTTCGGCCGGCGCGCGCATTCCGCTCGGACCGGCGGTACGCGTCGCGAGCTGGGTGGCCGTCCATGCG
Organism: Myxococcales bacterium; assembly: GCA_043752985.1. GTDB lineage: Bacteria > Myxococcota_A > Polyangia > Haliangiales > Haliangiaceae > JABFXX01. The sequence continues at coordinate 4,260 of JAYUYE010001098.1, read as the reverse complement.
GCGATCATCGCGGTGGTGCGATAGAGATCGCGGCCGCGCACGACGATCTGTGCGGCCGCGAAGCCGCGCCGGACCTGCGCGACGATGGCGAACTGCGTGCGCGCATAGTCAGCGTCGGGAGGTGCGTACGGCGCGAGCAGCTCACTCGCCGCGCGCGGGACGAACGGCAGGGCACGAGCGAGGAAGCGAAGCGCGGTCTGCGCGCTCGCCTTGCGGGTTGTCGACACGAAGGTTCCGACGAAGGAGGTCGCGATATGCCGGGGCACAGTGACGACATCGCCGCCCGCATAGCCATGCGCGTCGCGCTCACCGCCGAGTGCCGCGCCGGCGTTGACGCGGCGGTGCTCGCCCGCGCCACCGGCTTCCCAGCGATCGCGCCGCCACACCAGGGGCTTGCCGAACGCCGCACCGAACAGCGCGCGCTGGCTGCCCGCGGACAGTGCGAGGTCATCGAACACGTAGCTGATCGCGATCTCGTCGAGCGGACGATCTTCGGCAAGCCGCGCCGCTGGCTCCGCGCGAACGAGCGGCCCGTCGTCGTGCACGCCGCACAGATGCGCGGCCGCCCACGCTGCGGCGAGATCGCCGATCGTGCAGTCGATGCCGGCGCCGGGCAGGGCAACGAGGCCGGCGCGTCGCGCGGTCGACTCGTGGCGCTCGTACAGAAGGTGCAGCGCAGCTTGCTCGCCGCCGACGTCGACATAGTGGGCGCCGGCGACCAGCGCGGCCTCGAGCACGGGCGCGGCGCAATCGCGCAGCGGGCCACTCGCATTGATCACGACGCGTGAACCGGCAAATGCCGCGGCGAGCGTGGCCGGATCGCGCGCATCCGCGAGGTGCGTGTACGTGACCGGGACCTCCGCCGCGACCTCCGCGAGCGCGGTCTCGCTGCGTCCCGCAATCTCGAACGGCACGCCCGCCGCCGCTAGCTCGCGACACACGCGCCGGCCGACGAGGCCCGAGGCGCCGAACACGACGATGGCAGCGTCAGGGGAGGGCATATCGAAACCCCAGTCGAAAGGCGTGGTCGATCCGGCTGTAGTCACCTGCGGCGGTCGGAATGGCGTAGCCGTTGCGCGTCGCTTCGCAGGCGCGCGACGTGTAGTCGAGCGTATCGAGGCAGTCGAGGCGATCGCGCGGGTCGAACGCGCTGTCCTCGACGGCGACGCTCGGCGATAGCCCGACACCGTACGACAGCTGCATGACCCACGCGCCGAGCCGGAGCTGGCCGCCGACATCGATCGAGAGCTTCGCCGGCCCGATCGTCATCGGCGAGGTGCGCTCCGTCGACACCGACGCGGTCTCGAACCCGAGGCGAGCGCCGAGCCGCCAGGGCTTGTCCTTGTGGATCTGCTCGACGCCCGCCCACGCGGAGACGGCATCGCGCAGCCCGCGTGGGCGCAGCGTCCACTCGGGAATCCCCGCGTTGCGAAACGTGCTGCCATAGCCGCGCACGTCGTACGCCCCGAGCCGCGAGAGATCCTCCCAGCGCGCGCCGACATGGAGCTCGAGCTCCTCGGGCAGCCGGGCGCGGACCTCGCCGTCGACGCTCGCCGGCAGGGCGATGTAGACCGATGCGCCGCCATGCACGACCTCTCCGCCATCGCGCGGCGCGCGCGTCACGTCCATGGTGCCGTCGAGCGTGGTCTGGATGTTGAAACCGGGTGGCGTGTGATAGGCGAGGCCGATCCAGACGTCGGGATAGACGGAGATCGCCGTGCCGAGGTTCACCTTGAGGTTCGACGTCGCGAACCACGGTGATGCGACGCGGACATCATAGATCTCGGTCGCCTCGGGATTCTCGACGCCGCACGGCGCGCCGCCGCAGTCGCTCCCGATGCCCCGGGGGCCATTGCCCGCCTCGAGTGCCGTGTCGCGTGCGTAGCGCAGATGGAGAACCGTGTTCTCGTGCGAGAGGCTCGCACCGAAGTGGAACTTGCTCGTGACGCGGAGGCTGACGCCGAGCGTCGCGACGTAGTTCCGCTGGCCCTCACCGAGCGTGTGATAGCGCAGCGGATCGTGCGCCTCGGGGAACATCACGGGCGATGGCAAGCGGGCCTCGCCTCCGACGGTGAGGCTGTCGCTCGGGTGCCACACGAAGCCGAGCATCCCGCCGGGGCCGACCTGCGTTTCGCTGACCCGCGGGCCGGGTGACAGCGCGCCGGTCGCCGGATCGATAAGCTTGCGGTCGATGCCGAGCTGCTGGATGACGGTGACGAGCGCGAAGTAGATCTCGCTGACGGGACCGAGCCCCATCGCAGCCGGATTGAGGGAGACCGAGGTCGCGTGCGGGGTCGCAGCGCCCGTGAACACGGCGCGGCCCGTCGTTGGATCGCTGCTCGGCGAGGCGATCGCCGGCGCAGCCATCCAGCAGAAGAGCAGCGTGAGGATGCGCCGTGCGGCCATCGCGCGGAACGTATCACCACGATAGGCTCTCGCCATGTTCACGCGCGTGTTGCTGATCGCAGTCGTCTCCCTGGGCCTGTCGGCGGGCTGTGAGAAGACGAATCACGAGAACATCGACAAGTGGACGCGGACCTCGAAGGGTCCGGGCAAGCTCGAGAAGGCCGTCCGCGACGAAGGCGTCGACCCCGATCTGTCGGCGCACGCTGCCGCCAACATGATCCGCATGGGCAAGGATCCCGAGGTGCGCGCCGCGTTCGACGAGATGTCGCAGCCGCGCCGCGTGCAGGTGATCGCCAAGCTTGCCCCACGGATGTGGGATCTCGCGCGCATCGATCGCGAGGACGCGCTCCCCGGTGGCGCGCAGATCATCGCCAAGGACGCGCTGATCTCGATGCGCAAGTACGCCGACGACGCGCAGAAGCAGCAGATCGACACCTATCTGACCGACTGGTACGCGGTGATGTCCTACGAGGGTCGCGCGAAGGTCGGCGCCACGCTCGGCGCGGCGGTGATGCGCACGGTCGGACCGCCCGCCGGGAAGAAGCTGATGAGCGTCGTCAACAGCATCATCGCGGCGCCCGGTCAGGAGAAGACGAAGATCAGGATCGGTGACGAGCTCCTGCTCGGGCTCGCTGCGTCGGGTAATCCCGAAGCGGTGAAGTACGTGCTCGACATCGCGAAGATGGATCGCGGTGATCCGACCCTGCCGAATCGCGCGATGCACCAGCTGTTCACGGCGTACGTCGATCCGGGTGGGTTGTTCGATCTCGCGGATCCCGCGGCCCTGGTCGCGAACCTCGATGGCCTGGTTTCGATCGCGAAGGACGAGGCGATGCACGGCCAGCCCGCGAACGATGCGATCGCGCTGATCCGCGCCGCCGGTTCGCCCCAGTGCTTCGAACCCCTGGTCTCGATGGTCCGCCTCCCGCACCCTGACCCGCGGTTCCGCTACGCGACCGCCTACGCCGCCCTCTATTGTGGCGGGCCCAAGTCGATTGCGGAGGTGGTCCGGGCCCTCCCCGAGAGCGGAAATTACGTTCGAGACGATCTGCACGGCGCCGTCTCGGGCGAGATCGCCAAGATGAGCCCGCGCGACCAGGTCCTGGCCCAGCTCCGCGACCTGATCGCCGACAAGGGCCGGGTCACCCGGTGGGTCGCCGCCGAAGCCCTGACGGCCATGAAGTCGGTCGAGGATGCCCCGAAGATCGAAGCGCTGGCGGGCAGCAAGGACAAGCTCGTCGGGTACTTCGGGGATCAGAGCAAGCGGGACCCCGCCGAGCGCAAGACCGACCCGACCCTGGGTCAGCGGGCGAAGGAGCTGGCCGCTCAGCTAGTCTCCGGGCGAGGCTCCAAATAATCTGGCTTAGTCGCGTCTCCCGGGGCGATGTAGTATCGTAACTACCTCCGGGAGAGAGGGAGATGTCGTTTGCCTTCGGGGCGGCGACTCGGTGTTCGCGTTCGTTCCGAGGAGTTATTTCGCGCATGGACCAGAGTAAGAAGACGATGCGCCACTTCTACTGCCGCGACGTCCTTTGGGAGACGTTCGAGCAGATGGCGAACGACTTCGACTGCTCCATCGATTATCTCGTCAACGAGGCGATGCGTTACTACGCGCGCTCGAAGAACTACCAGTCGCCGGGCGCTCCGCAGATGACGGGTGGCGCCCCGGTTGCGGGCGGGCCGAACAACAGCAGCGGTCCGACGTCGTATCCCTCGGCCAAGGGCGCCGGCGGACCCGCACCGCGCAACCAGGGTGGAACTCAGCCGCCTCCGCAGCCCGCGGCATCGGCGAGTGGTGGCGTTGGTGGAGCGCCTCGCCGCGCAGCCCCCCCGACTCCTGGCTACGCTGCCGGT
>JAYUYE010001097.1:0-2699 GCA_043752985.1 Myxococcales bacterium | reverse complement strand
ATCGGCGAGGCCCTTGGTGAGCGCCGCGTCGGCGACCTTGAGCTTGCCGTCGTCGAGCTTCGCGAGCACCGAGACTACCAGCGCGCGGACCTTGGGATCCTCGCTCGTCGCCAGCGCCGAGATCGCGGGTGCGATGTTCGCGGCGATCGTTGCGAGCGCTGCGGTGGTCTTCGCGTCGGCTGTCGCCGGCGACAGTGCACCGAGGCCGAGCTGGGTCGGCGCTCCGTCGAGATCCGCGAGCACGGCGACCACGACGTCGCGATGCTCGGCGAGCGCATCGAGCAACCCCTTCGAGATGTCGTCGGCATGATCGACGACGAGCTTGCCGGCGGCGGGTGCATTCGGCAGCGCGCCGGGGAGCATCGCGATCGCCTCGGGGGCGTTGTACTTGTCGTTGCGCTGCGGGTACTCGGAGAACCCGCCGATCTGCGCCGGTCCAAGGCCCGCACCGCTCGTGCGGCCGATTGCCCAGACGAGCTCGGCGTCGGAGCGGCCGCCCCGGGAGAAGTACGCGCGGATCAGGGGCCCGAGTGACTTGGCTTCGCCGAGCTGACCGAGCGCCCATGCGGCGAGGCGCTGCGCTTCTCCGCGATTATCTCCGAGCGCGGTCAGGAGGGCGGGGACCGCCGACGAGATCTTGCGAGCACCGATCGCATACGCGCACGCAGCGCGCGTGGCGTCATCCTTGCGGGCGTCGGCGAGCGTCGCGATCAGCGCGGGCGCAACGCGGCCGTCGTCAATCTGACCGAGGCCGAGACAGGCGAGCGCCTGGACCGAGGGTCGGCGATCACCTAGTGCCTTGAGCAACGGCGCCACCGCGCGGCGATCCCCCGAGCGACCGATGGTGAACGTCGCCGCCTCGCGCATCGCGACTTCCTGGTGCTCCGTCAGCGGCAGCACTTCGGAGAGGACACTCGGATCGCCGAGCCGGCCAGCGGCAACGAGTGCGGCGACGCGGACCTCGCGATCGAGGTTCTCGGTGAGCGTCCCGATCCGGCGCGGTGCATCCTTCGGCGGCTCCTGGCGCGCCATCCGCACGAGCGGCTGCGCGGCACCCTTGTTGCCGAGGTGTCCGAGCACGGCGACGGCGACGCGCTGCTGACCGACGTCTTTCTCGTCGCGCAGTGCCTCGAGCAGCGGTTGCAGACCGTGACCCCCGATGCGCGTCAGCTCGGCGCGCGCGGCTTTCTTGACCTCGTCGCTACCATGCCGCTCGCGCTCGACGAGGCGCGGCACGTACCGCAGGTAGAGATCGACGAGCACGCGCCGATAGACCTGCTTGTGCGCCATCATGAACGACAGCGGCGACACGACCTTCTCCAGCTCGCCGAGCGAATCCGTCATCTCCTCGAGATCGATCGCCTCGCGGCCCGCGCGGCCGACGACCTCTTCATCCGTCGCATTGCGCAGCACGCTGCGGAGCAGCTCCGCTGCCTTCATCGGCCTGCCGCCTTGAACATAGAGCTGCGCGAGTGCGAACTGCGCCTTGGAGTTGCGCGCATCGAGCTGGACCGTCTTCTCGTACGCGGCGATTGCCTCGGCGAACCGCTGCATCTCGACATACCGCTCGCCGAGCCGCTCGTACGCGGTCGGATCGCTCGGGCTCTTCGCGAGCGCCTTTTGCGCCCACTCGATCGCCTCGTCATCCTTGCGCGCCTCGGTCTTGATCTCGCTGATCTGCTGGTAGACATCGCGCTCGCGCGTCGGCGCGATCTTGGCGAGCTCGAGCAACATCGCGACCGCCTCGTCGTAGCGGCGCGCCTGGCGATAGTGCTTCACGAGATCGAGGACGAGCTCCTGATCATCTGGGATCTTCTTGCGCAGCACTTCGAGCGTCGCGACGGGCTCGCCCTTCTGCGGGCGGCGGGCGAAGTACTCGACGAGGAAGTAGCCGGCTTCGACGTCGCCGGCCTTGAACTTGGTCTCCCACTCCTTGCGATAGATCGCCTCCTTGGCGCCCCATCGCGTGATCAGCTGCACCTTGTGACGGCGGGCATCACGGCGCGCGAGTCGATCGCTTGGCTTGGTGCCGACGAGCCCGAGTACCTTTTCCCAGTCCTCGACCGCCTGCGGGTACCGCTTCTCGGTCTCGTGGAGACCCGCGCGGCCCTTGAAGAACTCGGGGTTCTTGTCGTCGAGCTTGATCGCCTTGTCATAGTTCGCGAGCGCCTCGGCCTTCTCGTTGTGCTCGGCGAGCACCTCGCCGTACTTCGCGAAGCCGGCGGCCTTGCCGGAGTTGATCAGGCGCTTCCAGGTGGCCTTCGCCTTGGGCTTCTCGCCCTTCTGCCAGTACTGCTCGCCGAGCGTGACGAGGTGGCCGGCGTCGTCGGGCTCGAGCTTGGCGAGGCGCTCGTACTGCTCGATCGCCTCCTTCTCCTTGCCCCAGCGCTGATAGATGTCGGCGATCGCCGAGAGCACGCCGGCGTCGTTCGGGAACCGGCCCTGGAGCCGAGACAGCGTGTCCATCCCCTTCTTCTCGAGGCCGCGGCGCAGATAGCGCTCCGATAGCTCGAGCTGAAACCGTGCCTCACCGGGGGCTGCGCGAACCACGGCCTCGTACTGCGCGAGCGCCTCGGCATCGCGGCCGGAGTTCTCGAGCAGCTGGATCAGCTTGCGCTGCGTCTCGAGCTCGAAGCTCGCCTTGCTGACGGCCTTCTTGAGCGCGGCGATCGCCTTGTCCTGCGCGCCGGTCTCCTCGT
>JAYUYE010001096.1:0-6794 GCA_043752985.1 Myxococcales bacterium | reverse complement strand
CGCCAGGGCGCACGAGGCAGAACACCTTGCCCACCTCGGGGTAGCGGTGCAGCAGCATGGACAGCGCGACCTTGCCGACGAAGCCGGTCGTGCCGATCAGGAGGATGTTCTTGCCGGTGAAGATCGCCGAGACATCGAGGCGCGCCTTGCCGGTGATCGGCTCGCGCAACGCCGGCAGCGGTTCACCCCGCTTGGCATCGGGCCATGGCTGCGTGGTGGCGTGCTGGCCCCACGCCAGCTCGGTCTCGAGGAAATAGCCACCGCGCGCAACGGCCGCGCCGTTGCCATTGCTGTGGCCGTTGCCATTGCCGCCCGCCATCACATCACGTCGCTGATCATGTACGGCGGGTGGTGCAGCATCGTGATCTGCGCGCTGCGGCCCATGGTGCCGCGAGCCATCGCGATCGCCTCGGCGATCGATCCGGCGGTCTCCCAGCCCATGATCGCCGGCACCGTCGCGTTATCCGCGCCGACGACGATCACGCGGCTCGTCTTCTCGCGCCCGCGCTGGCCCCAGTACCACATGAAGCACGGGTGAGCGCCGTGGTACGCGTTGCCGCGCCGGTACATTTCGATGTAGCTCGGGTTGTAGGCAAGCTCGTCCTGGTACTTCTGCTCGATCGTATAGCTGTCGGTGGTCTCCGTCAGCACGCGATTGAAGAACTCGATGTAGCTCGGGTGGTGCACCGGATCGAACTTGTCCGAGCACGGGTGCGTCAGGATCAGGACCCCGCCGTCGCGCAGGATCGGCTGGTTCCGATACATGTGATAGAAGTAGCCGAGCGCCATCACCTGCACGAGCAGCGGGTTGAGCGCCTTGGAGTTGACGTTGTAGGGCGAGATGTACGGGATCCCCATCAACAGGATGTCCGCGGGACCGTCGACCTCGACACAGTTCTGCTCGTTCTGCTTGGCGAGCGTGCGGTCGTGCGTCGGCTCGCACGAGCCCGCGTAGCAGCCGATCAGCTCGAAGGCCGCGGGCTGGCGCATGAAGATCTCGCGGCGCGCCGCGAAAGGCAGCTTGTCGAGCGTCCACTTCATCGCCTGGAACTTCAGCCGATCGCTCTCGGTGAAGTCGTCCTCGTTCTTCATCAGGAACGACAGCGGCCCATCGAAGCAGCGGTTGTTGAGCACCGTCTCGATGTGGAAGACCTTGAGCGTCTTCTCGACGAGATCGCCCTGCCGCTTGAACGAGTGGCTCAGCGCCGACTTCGGCGGATCCATGAACGAGTTCGACGCGACGATGCTCTTGGGCGTGTGGTGCGCCTTGAGGCTCTCGTAGCCGCACAGCCCGACGGCCATCGACTTGCTGCCGCCGTTCATCGGAACGTAGTTGAGATTCACGTAGATCGTCAGGTCGCTCTCGGCGGGCCGCCGGTTCATCTCGACGATCTCGCCGTGCGGCGTGTGTCCGAGCACGACCATGCCGTCGGGGTCGCAGCCATCGTGGTTGTACAGGCGATCGGGCCAGTACTCGTTCCAGACTTTCTCGCCGACCATCCGCTTGATCTCCCAGTCGTGCATCCGGCGATGCAGGCCGAGAGCGATGATGATGTGGACGTCGTCGACGCCGTGATCGGCGAGCATCTCGCACACGATCTCGAGCACGAGCTGGCGCACGTCGGGCGTGCGCATGATCGGCAACGGCATCGAGATGTCATCGACCGCGATCGTGACCTTCATCCCCGGCCTGAGCATCGCGTGCAGCGGCTCGGAGTCCTCGGGATGGTTGAGAGCGTAGCGGATCGTCGCCTTCGGATTGGCAACGCCGGTCATCGGGCGCTTCGGGTAGATCACGCGCGTCCCGACCGGGAGGTCTTCGCACATGAAGTTCTCGCCGTAGAACATGATGCGCGGCGCCGAGTCGTTATCGATCGTGACGATGTGCTCGCGGGCGTGCGAGCGAGTCTTGGGACGGATCGCGCGCATACCTAGTCAGCCTTTCCAGTGCCCGGGGCGTTGCGAAGCCGACGGACCGGTGCGAGCCCCTGCGGGCGACGCGATGCCGATCGGTTGGGTGCTTCGTCGAGATCGAGGATGGGCCAGTCGTAGGAGCGAGCCATCGACCGGAGGCGGAGGTCGGGATTGCACGCGGTCGGGTGTCCGACGACGGCGAGCATTGCGTAGTCGCTGAAGCTGTCCGAGTACGCCCACGACTCACCGAGGTCGATGCCGTGCTGCTTGGCGTACGACCGCATGATGTCGGCTTTGGTCGCGCCGGCGACGAACGGCTTCTTGAGCTTGCCGGTCGCGTAGCTGTCGACGAACTCGAGCTGGTTCGCGATCAGATCGTCGGCGCCGAGGTAGCGCGCGAGCGGCCGCATCGTGAAGTCGAGCGCGCCGGAAAGCAGCACCTGGCGACAACCGGCACGCCGGCTCTCCTCGATCAAATCGCGCGCGCGCGGGTAGATGTTCGGTTTGACGACGTCCTCGAACAGCTCCTCTGCGAGCACGACAAGACGGTCTTCGCTCGCGCCCTCGTAGGAGCGGTAGAAGATCTCGTTGAACCACTTGCGGGACAGCTTGTCGGCCGCCCAGAACATCGGGATCGAGAGCGCCGTCTTGATCGTCCGCTGAGCGCTCTGCGCGAGCGACGCATGCCGCGACGCGTAGTACGCGAACGTGTGCACGATGTTGATCTTGATCAGCGTTCCATCGACGTCATAGAACGCCGCGGAATTCTTGTACTTCGCCCGGGGGATAGACGTGTGCATGCTGACTTGTCGGGGCCGGGAGTACCGGCGGGGACGCGCACTCTTGCGCAGGCATATCGCAGCTGTCAATGGTACGAACTGGGCCATGCGAGTCCCGGTCTGGCTGACGCTCGGCATCGCCGCTTTGGTCATCATTTTCGGCGTCTACCGCATGCGAATGGCTTTTCGCAGTGACGACGAAGATACGCGGGCCAAGGCGCGTAAAGGTCTCTACGCCATGGGCCGCCGGACCCACTTCCTGATCGGCATCATCTACCTGCTCTTGGGCGGCGCCCTCGTCGCGACCAGCTTTGGCTGGAACCCGTTCGGCAACTGGTTCGGCCCCAAGACCGAGACCTCCGCGCCGACCACCAAGCCCGCACCCGCGACCAAGCCCAAGAACTAGTTCGCCGCTAGAGGATCTGCAGGCGCCGGCTGTGCTCGGCTTGCTCGCCGATGTACTCGAGGACGTGCGGGTGGGTCATGATCATCTCGCGGAACTCCGACGCCGGCAGACACAGGGCGAGGCCCTTGCCGCGCGCGACCACGTCACTCTTGAACACGCCGCCCGCGAGTAGCGCGGTCTCGCCGATCAGATCGCCGGGCCCGAGGGTCGCGAGCGTCGCGCCATCGCGCCGCACCAGGTAGTGCCCCGCGAGCACGATGTAGAGACCGTCGGGCTTGGTCCCGGCTGACAGCAGCACGGTATCGGTCTCGATCTCGAGGAACTTGAACCGGGCAGCGAGCTCGTTGCGCTGGACGTCGTCGAATGGACGGAACAGCGGGCTCGTACGCATCCAGCGATCGACGAGCCGCTCGCGTACGAATCGCAACACCGCGCGCAAGACGTCGCCATGATCGGCGAGCACGCGGGACAGCGTGTGGCGATCGATCCGCAACAGCTCGGACGGCTGCGTGGCCGTGACCGTGGCCGACCGCGGCTGTTCGGTCATCAGAGCGACCTCGCCGATGAATGCGCCCGGGCCGAGGCGCGCCATCTCGACCAGCGGTGGTCCCTCGGCCTGCACCGCAACCTCGCCGTCGACGATCACATAGAGCGCGTCTCCCGGATCACCCTCGTGGAACAGCGCGACGCCGACGTCGAGCGAGACGAGCGTGAGGTGCGCGACGAGCGACTCGAGCGCTGCCTTCGGCAGACCCGCGAACAGCGGCGTCGCCGCGAGTGCGCGCTGGGCAGCGGCTCCCATCGCGCGCGGCTGGGCGAGCGGAACCTCTTCGATGTCCGCGAGATCAAGCTCGGTCAGATCGTCGGGCTCTGCCTCGATAGGGTCCTCTTCCGGTGGCTCGATCTCGATCACCGGCATCGACGAGCGCGAATCGTCGAGCTCACCCTCGTCGTCGATCGCGATCACGTAGACGCCCCGCGAGCTGTGCTCGTACGAGTCGGGGACGTGCTTCGACAGATTCACCGATTCGAGGGCGGCACCCGGTGGCATCTGCACCGGCTTGCTCTTCGTCCGCGGCACCGCGAGTGGAGGCGCCACAGACTCGGCCTTCGTGCGTGTGAACGGCTCGATTACCTTCGGCGCGGTTGCCTTGTCGGAGACAATCGGGAGGGGAGGCGCGGTCGTGAGAGATCCGCTGCGCCTCAGTGCCTGGACGTTCGGGCTGCTGTGGAGACCCGGGTTGTTCTCGGCGAAGCCCTGTGCGCGCGTGGGCCCCTTCCCGAGTTGCTCGTTCATTTGCGCAAGCCGCCCGAGCGTGCCCGCGTGCCTCGGATCGATCTGCAGGACTAGCTTGCAGACCGCGATTGCCTGGACGAGAAACCCGTTCTGAGCGTAGCGCTCGGCAGAGCGCTCGAACGCATCGATCGCGCTCTTGTTGTTACCGAGCCGGCGATAGGTCTCCGCCGTGCGCTTGGGCCACTGGGCGTCGCGCGGCTCCACGCGCTCGAGCTCGAGGTAGGCCGCGAGCGCGCGCTTGTACTTGCCGTCGGCTGTTGCCGCGGCCGCTTCCTCGCGTAGAACTCGGCCGTCCTTGGCCATCGATGGGCAAATATAACAGTCATCGCTCGAAGCGCGACCCGGTCGACGCGGGAAGCGACTTCATCTGAGTGACGTACGTCGTTGCGATCCGCGCAGTGACCGGTCCGACCTGCCACACCACGGCGTCGAGCGCCGTCACCGGCACCACGCCACGGACCGAGCTGGTGACGAAGATCTCGTCGGCGGCGCGCAGCTCGTCGAGGGTCACGCGCCGAGCCTCGACCGAGATCCCGAGCTGGCCACAGATCGAGAGCACGCGCTCACGCACGATGCCGGGCAGCACCCCCCCTGCGATCGCGGGCGTCACGACGGCGCCAGCGGTCACCATGAAGAGATTCGACGTCGCGCCCTCGACCACAGCTCCGGACGCATCGAGCCGCACCCCTTCATCGGCACCGGCCGCACGCGCCAGCTCACGCGCGATCACGTGATCGAGGTACGCGAGCGTCTTGTGGCCGCGCCCGATTCTCGGCGGTAGCGCCCAGTCGACGACTGCGAGCGACAGTCCCTCGGTCGCAGCCGACGGCAGAGGCTCGACGATGATGATCGTGCGCCCCGGCCCGAGCTCCGCGAGTGGCATCGCAAGTCCGCCGGGGCCTCGGGTGACGACGATCCGGATCCGGTGCTCACCGGGTCCGGCCGCCCCGATCGCCGCTTCGACCGCGGCTGCGACCGCCTCGCGCGGCAGGCTCTTGATCGAAAGAGACCCGATCGTCTCGAACATCCGATCGAGGTGCGCCGCGAGCTCGACCGCGACCCCGCTCCACGTGCGCAGCACCTCGAAGCAACCATCCCCGTAGAGCAGCCCGCGATCGAGCACCGAGATCACCGCGCGCTCGGGATCGACGAGCACGCCGTCGATCGACACCACCGTCCCTGTCATCGGGTCTGCCCTGCCTCGCCGAGCACATCCTGCGCCGCGTGCAGATCGGTCTCGGCATTGAGCCGCCACAGCTCTCCATCGGCGGGCGGCGGCGCAGCGAGACAGATCCGGTACTCGGCAACCGCGCGCTTGATGTACGCGAGTGCGCGCGCTCGCAGCGTGCGACGCAGCCCCGCGGCGACCGCCGGATCGAGCTCGGGCGGCAGCTCGAACAACAGACCGAGCGCGAGGTCGTGATAGAGGCTTCCAGCCCGGTAGTGCGAGGCAACGAGCGCGAGTCCGCCGTGCTTCGCGACCGCGCGATATTTCGCGGCGACTCGCTCGGTCGCGTCTTCCTTCGCGCGAATCGACGACGAGAGCTTCTCGAAGATCGGCGCATCCGACGTCAGGTACTGCCACCAGCGATAGCCCGCGAGCGGCGATGCGCGGCGCCGCAGCTGATGCACCGACGCGAGCCCGCGCTCCGCGGCCGCAAACTCCTCCGCAACGTCGGCCGGCACCCCTGGCAACACCGAGCCAAGCTTCGGTCCGCGAATGGCGCCCGCACCACTCGCCGCCACCGCATCGGCACGCAGCTGCGCCACGCCCTCGGCGATCACGACATCGCTCGGCGCGAGTGCCGCGGCCCGCACGACGAGATCGAGCGCGTGCCGATCGCGGCCCGCGCGGGCCTCGATCTGCGCGAGGTGCAGTGCCGCCCTCGCCGCGAGCACGGTCGGCGCATCGGCGGCGCCGAGCACGCGCTCGAACCCGGCCTTCGCGGCGACCTCGTCGCCGGTCAGCTCGGCAAGCACGGCGTCGCCGAAGACTGGAGCGACACCGTCGAGCTCGGTCGTCATGCCGAGTGCAGGATCGGCAGCGCTGCGTCGCACCGTCGGGGTGGGTGCTGGCTGTGTGCGTGGGGCAACGTCGTCACCGCACGCTGCGAGAAGGATACCGACAGCGAGCACTACGATACGAGCGGACAAAGATGCGCCGGCACCCGAGCGATGCCCACCATGACCAGACCCGGATGCCGACGCGATCACCTCGCCAGCATCACGAGTAACAGCCACGCACGCGTGACGAGTCACGACCCTGCAAAACGATGTCACCACCTCGTCACCGCCGATCTCCGGCCGCGAACCGCACGGCCTCGCGGGTGACGTCGAGCTTGTAGCCCGCACCGTGGATCGTGATCAGGAAGCGCGGCTTCTCGGGCTCGTCCTCGAG
>JAYUYE010001095.1:0-2702 GCA_043752985.1 Myxococcales bacterium | reverse complement strand
CGGCTGCTCGGGGTTGGAGACGTCGAACACGGGGCACGATCCGTCGTAGTTCCCGAAGTACGCGTACTGCTTTCCACCGCGCGCCTCGGTGAACAGCGTGTGCGCTTCCTCGGCGATCTGCGCGACGAGCCGTGGCATCGTGGGATCCGTGACGTCGACGACATCGACCGGGCTGTCCGCGATCAACGCGTAGCGCTTGCTGTTCGCCTCGACGATCTTGACGTCGTTGCTGTAGCCATCACCCGCGCGCTTCCACGACCCGAGCTCGACCGGATGAGCCGGATCAGCGGTCTCGATGATGTGGAGGCCGTCCTGGCGGATCAGGTACGCGAGCGTTCCCGCAACGCGCACGTTGAACGTGAACCCGGCACCCCAGCTCGCACCGCGCAGCTCGCCGACGAGAGCCAGACCGCTGCTCTCACCCTCGCCCGCGTTGTGCGTCGCGCGGACCAGCTTCGCGGTGCACACCACGCACGCGTCGCCCTCGCATACGGCGCGGTCGGCGCGCAGGCTGCCGTCAGCGCGCAGATTGGAGACGCGCTTGGCGATCACGATCGGCCCATCTGGGGTGGAGAACTCGACGCGGTAGAACAGCGCATCGCTCGTCAGCGATCCCGGAACCTCTTCGTCACGGTCGACGATCACGTCGGCACCACGGACCTCGAAGTGGAAGCTCGAGATCCCACCGACCCGGACGCCGGTCAGCGACCATCGCCCATCGGGGTCCCAGCCGGCGAGCGTCCCGGTCGCCATGGGGCCGAAATCCGCTGCGGTCGCGAACGCGTTTGCGGGCGCAGGAATCTCCTCGCAGTGCGGGACGACGTCGGGCACGACCACGGGCTGCGCATCCGGTGCAGACTCCAGGTTGTCCCCACATGCAGCGATCACGAGCAGCCCGAACAGCTTCGACATCGCTGGCAGCTTTCCCCGGGAAGCTTGCGTCAGCAAGCTGACCTGACTCACACGGGCTGTTCCGCTGAGGCGCGGGCCAGGCACCACCGTGGGAATCGCCCCGCCGACGACGTCGACCGTGGGATGCACGCGGTATTGAACCGCCCGCAACGGCCCGTGCAACGCCGTGCACGTCGTGCGCGATTCTCGGCGAGAAACCCCGAACACGCCGCGGTGACCTCTGCTTCGCTAGCGCGCCCCCATGAACTGCTCGGCGAACTGCCGCAGTCGCAGGACCGAGGGAATGCCCTCGCTCGAGCTGAACGTCAGCGTGTCGCCGAACTTCACGTACTCGGCGGTCTTGTAGGCGACGTAGGCCTTGCCGGCCGACGATCCGAGCAGCGTGTTGAGCTTGATCTCGTACTCGCCCTGGACCTTCGCGACCATCGCATCGCCCTCTGCACCAAGCCGCCCCTGGGTGGCGTCAGCCTCTGCGTTGACCTTGTTCTTGTAGGTCAGCGTCTCGGCCTGAATATTCTTGATGCCAATCAGGTACGCATCGGACACCGACGCTGCATCGATGCCGAACAGCTTGGCTGCCTCGACGCGCTTCGTCTCGACCTCGGCGGGCGGCATCGCGGCGAGCTTGGCGCGGACGGTGCCCGGCACCGCATCCTCGACGGGGAGGAGCCCCACCTGATAGGCGCGCTCGAGCTCGGCCTGACGCTTGACCCAGTCCTGCGTACGGGACGACAGCTGCGCGCTCGTGCCCTGCACGTAGTTGTCGAGCGTCTGCTGCACGCCCGCGAGCTTCTGCGCCGCGGCATCGAGCAGCTTGTTCTGCTCGTTGAGCTGGATCTGCTGGAGCTGCTTCTCGTACTCGGAGCGGAACGTGACCGCGCGGACGAGCACGGACTCGGCCTCGAGGAACATCGGCTCGAGCTGCTTGTTCAGCATCTTGAGAGCGGACGCGCTCGCGGCGAGGCGACGCTCTGTCGAGTAGAAGCCCACCGAGTCGAGCGTGGCGAGCTCCTCGCGGAGAACGCTGGTCGCGGTCTCCTCGGCGAGCCGCTGGTAGCGAAACCGGCCGTCGGGATCCTGGATGTGGTTTCCGGCGGCGACCAGCTCGTGCGCGTGGCCCGGCTTGATTCGCAGCGGCACGGAGACGTCGAGCTCGACGGTGTTGTTGTCCTTGGTCCGGATCACGAGCGTCTTCTGATGCCCCATCTGATCCCCCGAGTAGTCGAGGATGAAGAAGTAGCTCGGCAACACGATCAGCTTGTGCACGCCGGGGATCCGCCAGTGCCAGCCCGGACCGAGGTCCTCGTCGAGCACGCCGCTCGCCGCACTCTGGCGGACACCGATCTCGCTCGGCTCGACGCGCAGTGTGAACAGCGCGGGGAAGATCCACAGGATCAGAGCTGCGATGACGACCACCTTCGCGAGCTTGATGAGCGCGTTCACTTGCCACCTCCAACATTCTCGAGCTGCACACGCTGTGGCGTGCCATCGGTGCGGACCGGTGTGATCTCGATCGTCACACCCTTGAGCCGCTCGCCGAGGCGTTCCATCACGCGCTCGACCGGCTGATTGCGGAACGCGTCGATCTCGGCCTTCTTCGACATGTACTGTGCATCGAGCTGGCCCTTGAGCTGCTCGGCCGTGCTCTGCGCTGCGGAGCGCGACGCCTGGCCCGCGGCGAGCTTCTCGATCTTGTAGGTATCGACGATGCGGTGGGTCTGCGTCTGCTCGGTGACGGCCGTCGCGAGCTGCGCTTCGAGCTCGGCGCGCTTGGTCTGGATCACCTTGTT
>JAYUYE010001094.1:0-2703 GCA_043752985.1 Myxococcales bacterium | reverse complement strand
GGGTTGATCCGCCTGCGCACGATCATCCGCACGGCCGGCGTGTCGCGCGGCGTGGTCCGCGATGCGGCGCGCTGCCTCGCGGCCGATCCAGATCCGGCGAGCGCGGCGGCGCTGCGCACCATGGGTGCTCGCCTGCGCTAGTGCAACGCGCGCGATTCGCCGACGTCGAGAATCCACAGCCGTGACGCATCGAGCTTCTGCTCGCTCCACCACGCGCGCAGTCGCTCCGGCGGCTCGCCGACCGGCTCATCGGTGAGCCGGAACGTCCCCCAGTGCATCGCGAGCAGCTTGCGCGCGCCGAGCGCGACGAACGCGCGACCCGCCTCGCAGGGATCGATGTGCTGCGGCTCCATGAACCAGCGCGGTGCGTAGCCGCCGATCGGTAACATCGCCCAGTCGATCGTTCCGACTCGCTCGGCGATCTCGGCGAAATGTGTGCCCCAGGCCGTGTCGCCCGAGTGATAGACGGTGCCCTCGGGACCGCGGACGATATAGCCGCCCCACAGCGTCGCGTTGCGATTCCACGGCATCCGCATCGACCAGTGCCGCGACGGTACGAGCGTGATCTCGAGCGAGCCGATGCGATGCGTCTGCCACCAGTCGAGCTCGATGACGTTCGCGCGCTTGATCCGCGACGCGTTACCAAGTGGAACGATGTACGTCGCGTTCGGCGTGAGCTTGTGGATCGTGGGCAGATCCATGTGGTCGCGGTGATCGTGGGTGACGAGCACGATGTCAACCGGCGGCAGCTCGGCGAGCACGATACCGGCGGGCACGAGGCGCGGCACGCCGGTGATCGATCCCCAGATCGGATCGGTGACGACGAGCTGACCGCCGATCCGGAACGCGTAGGTCGCGTGGCCGATCCAGACCGCGCATGGATCACCGCTCGCGAGCGCCGCTGCGCCGCCCTGGCGAACAAGGGGGCGGATCGCGTCGAGCTCCGCGTAGTTCTCCGCGCGCGATTCGGGGCGCGTCTTCCAGCGCAGGATATCGAGCGGCCCGCGCGCTGGCTTGCTCGCGCGTTCTTCGAACCGCGCCGCCATCTCAGGCGTCCACGGGCGTCAGACCCAGCGAGCGCGCGAGTGACGCGTACGCCTGGCGGCGAAACCCGACGACCTCGCCCGCCTCGGACAGCTGCGCGAGCGTGAAGTCCTCGCCCTCGGGAACGAACAAGCGATCCCAGCCGAGCAAGTGCGGCCCCGCCGGCTTGTCAGCGATCCGGCCCTCGCACACCGCGGTGAAGACCTCGATCTCGGCGCCCGGTGCCTTGCGAAGGGCGACGACGAGCTGCATCTTCGCCGGCGTCTCGCGCCACCACTTGGTGAACCGGTTCTCGTTCTCGGTGTCGAGCTCGAGGCGCAGACTCTTGCCGTCGACGGTGGTCAGGTCGACCGCCTCCGCAAAGCAGCCGGCGGCCACTGGATGAGCGGCGACCTTGTCGCGAGCGCGCTGGCCAGGCTCCGGTGCGCTCGTGGAGAATCCGCTCTGGAGCGCCTCCACCGTGATCGCCAGGTCGGGAACAATTAGCGCCAGCTCCGCGGCACGCAGCTTGTTACCGTCGATGAACACGAAGGAATCCACGGCGAGACCCTACTACGGTTCGTGGAATGCGCGCGTGGCCCGATCAACGTACCATTCCGCATGCCGTTCGACGACGATCCGCCGCACGACGCCACACTCGCGCACCCTCCAAGCCCGGGCACTGCACCCACGCTGGCCCAGCCTGCGACGACAGGCATCGCGGAGTTGCTCGCCGGCGATGACACACTCGCGTCGAGCGATCCCGCGCCCCACGAAGGGGCCGGGGCGTCGCAGCGACTCTCGCTGCGCGACTACGAGCTCGGAGCCCTGCTCGGCCGCGGCGGCATGGGCGACGTCACGCTGGGCCGCGACAAGACGATCGGCCGGGACGTCGCGATCAAGCAGCTGCGCGTCGAGAACCCGACTCCGGAGGCGACCGCGCGATTCCTCCGCGAGGCGCGAATCCAGGCGCGCCTCGAGCATCCATCGATTGTCCCCGTCCACCACCTCGGTCATGACGAGCAAGGCCTGCCCTACTTCACGATGAAGAGGCTCACGGGCACCACGCTGCTCGAGCTGCTCGCATCTGCGTCTCCGCCTCCGCGCCAGCGCCTGCTCCGCATGTTCACCGACGTCTGCCTGGCCGTCGAATTCGCGCACGCACGCGGCGTGGTCCACCGCGATCTCAAGCCGTCGAACGTGATGATCGGCGACTTCGGTGAGGTCTACGTGCTCGACTGGGGACTCGCGCGGATCGTCGCCGATCGCGAGACCTCGTCGTCGATGTCGATCTCGATCGGCGCCGGGGTGTCGAGCATCGACGGGATGACGCAGGCCGGGGAGATGCTGGGCACGCCGGGCTACATGGCACCGGAACAGATCGAGGATGCGAGCGGCGCCGGCGCCGCCGCCGACGTCTACGGGCTCGGCTCGATCCTGTTCGAGATCCTCGCCGGCGAGGGCCTGCACCCGAAGGGCCACGGCGCGCTGGTAAGCACGCTGAAAGGCGTCGAGGACGGACCACGCCAGCGTCGTCCCGAGCGGCAGATCGCGCCCGAGCTCGATGCGCTCTGCATCGCCGCGCTGGCGACGAACCCCGACCACCGTCCGACGATCAAGGCGCTCGCGGAACGACTGCAAAGGTACCTCGATGGCGATCGCGATGTCGAACGCCGTCGG
>JAYUYE010001093.1:0-2704 GCA_043752985.1 Myxococcales bacterium | reverse complement strand
GCTACACGACGCGCGATCACGTGTCGATCCACAATGTGATGGCGATCGGCGACCGCGCCTACTTCACGTACTACCAGGACGGCGTGCGCGTCGTGTCGCTCGCCGATCCGACGAATCCGACGCAGCTCGGATACTTCAACACCTGGGATCCGCAGGCCGCGACGTCGTCGGGACGGTTCTTCGAGGGTGCGGTCGGGCTCGACGTCGATCCGGTGCGGAAGCTCATCTTCGTCGCGGATTCGCCGCGCGGCCTGCTCATCCTGCGCGACAACACGCCGTAGTCAGCGGGCTACGCCGGCGCGACGTCGTCGTCCGGTCGGTCGTCGTCGATCACGAGCTTGAGGCCCGCGGGCAGCGTGTCGCCGAGCGCGACGCGCTCTTCGCGCGCTTCGAGTGCGACGACCTGTTCGATCAACACGACGGCACGATCACCGCCGGGCATCGCGCGCACCGCCGAGGCGAGCTGCGCGCGCGCCGCGTCGTCGAGATCGCGCGTGCGATCGCCGGTGCGCCGGCCGAGCTGCGCGAGCGGGAACGCGACCTTGTCGGGCTCCGGCCAGTCCCACGCGATCAGCTGACCTAGCCACTCCTTGACCTTGCTCGGCGGGACGATCAGGTTGAGCGGTCCGTAGAGCGGGACGCGCGCGCCGACCCGCGACAGCGCCCACAGGTGCGTCGCGTCCTCGCGGCCCTTGCGCGTGTCCATGCGCCGGAGCAGCTCGTCGCCGAGCTTGAGCTTGTGCTGGATGGCGAGGCGCTCGAGGCTCGCGACCACGCGCCAGATCTCCTGGAGCTCCTGCTTGCTCGCCTTGGCGTCCGCGAGCTTCTTCGCCTGCAGTGGATTGGGCAGCAGCAGCTTCGCGAGGCGATCGTAGAACTGGTCCTGCTGGCCCTTCGCGAGGCCGCCGGCGATCCGACGCCACACGATCCACCACGCGAGCTTGCCGGGCTCGCTCTTGGGGAACGCGAGGCCTTCGTTGAACACGCCCCACATCACGCGCGCGCGCCAGGTGTCGAGTGGTGCGCCCACGCCAGGACGGAGCAGGAAGCCAGCGAGGTTGAGCCAGCGCTGCTCGTGATCCGCGGTCTTCTTGCGCTCGGGGGCGACGTCGACAAGCGCATCGAACAGCGCGCGTGCCGTCATCATCGACCACTCGTCGCGCCGGGTCTCGAACAAGGTCTCGAGGTCGCGCGTCAACGACGCCATGCCCTCGCCGGTCTTGAACGCCTTCTGCAGGCGCGCCTTCGCGATGTCGATCGCAGGATGGGGCGCTGCATCGGCCGCGTCCTCGGCGGCCGGCGCGCTGCCACCCGAGCGCATGTCGAAGGCGAGCTTCCAGGTCTCGTTCGGGGGCTCGCGATCGACCGCGAGGATCTCGAGCGCACCGAGCTCGGTGATGTGAACCTCGAGGCGCACCGTGACCTCGCCGCGACCCCGCGCGCGCAGCACCGTGACGATCGGCGGCAGCTCGAGCAGATCGCTACCGTCGTCGACGGTCTCCGCCTTTCCATCGCCGATCGGCACCAGCGCACCGGGCTGGTCGTCGCGCGTGCTCGACGAGTACAGCCGGAAGCTGACCGGCCGGTTCGTCACCAGCTTGAAGTCGCGCGCGAGCTGGACGCGAGCGCCATCCTCGAGACCGGGGGGTGCGAGGCACACCGCGAACCGGGCCGGCTCGACGGTATCGCCAGCTTCCATCGTCGGGACCCGGCGGCGCGAGCCACTCGCATCGACGCCGACGTAGAACGCGCGCGGGGTGCCGCCCTTGATCCGCGTCGCGAGCCCGCGCCGGACGAGGCCGTAATAAGCGGCGCCCTGCGCCACGGCCATCTCCGGCATCTGTGCGGGGAGCTCGCGCGGGGGCGAGCCCTGCCACTGACCGATCTGCTCGAGTACGCGCGCGCGCAGCGACGTCGGTGTCATCGCACCACCGTTGAACAGCACGGCATCGACGCGCGACGCCTCGTGGCGCTGGAGGAACGTCGCGAGGTGGCGGGTCACCGCGGGATCGTTCGCGTAGGGCAGGCCGAACTCCTGGAGACCGCCGCGCGTGCGGGCGAGCGGTGCGCCCTTCGCGACGATCGGGAAGAACCCGTCGAACAGCACGGAGTGGAGCTCGGCGCGCGAGACATCGTCACGCAGGGTCCCGCCGATCAACTTCGCGCCGCGGCCGTGCACGACGATCGGCGCGGACTCCGGCGGATCGTCGCCGAGCAGGGTCTCCTTGGCGAGCCGACATGCGTGAACGAGGCCGTGCCACTGCAGCACATCGAGCTTCTTGCCGCTCTTGGCCACAACGCGCTGCTCGACGATCTTCGCGAGGGTGAGGTCGAGGTTGTCACCGCCGAGCAGGAGGTGATCGCCGACCGCGGTCCGCGTGAAGCCATCGCCGTTCGCGTCGACCTCGATCAGCGTGAAGTCGGTAGTACCACCGCCGACATCGAACACGAGCACGCGCTCGCCGGCAGCGAGGCCCTTGGCTCCGATCGCGTGATCGATCCAGGCGTAGAACGCCGCCTGCGGCTCCTCGAGCAACACGACCTGCGGATAGCCGGCCTTCGTTGCGGCCTGCAGCGTCAGCTCGCGTGCGGCCTCGTCGAACGAGGCTGGCACCGTGACGAGGACTTCCTGGTCCGTGAACGGCGCGTCGGGATGGGTGTGGTCCCACGCTTCGCGGATGTGCCCGAGGACCTCGGCCTGCGC
>JAYUYE010001092.1:0-2708 GCA_043752985.1 Myxococcales bacterium | reverse complement strand
GATCGCGTCGAACGGCTCGGCGCGCACGCGCTGGTCATCGTGATGCACGGCGAGCGTCAGCCACTTGCCCTCGTGATGTCGCAGGACCTCTAGGGTTCGCTGGCGCGGATTGATGAGCCATATGTGACCGACCCCTGCGGTCGCGTACACCGGCAGCTTGCCGGCCCGGTCCCAGGTCTCGGTCGACGGCGACAGAACCTCGCACAGCCAGTCCGGAGACAGTGTCAGGAAGGGAGCATCGCCGTCGAGCACCGGAAGCCGTTCGCGCCGCCACCCCGCGATATCGGGCACGACGATGTCGTCGCCGAAGTGAAGCTCGGGCTCGTCGAGGAAGATCCAGCCACCGGGACCGCCTCGCCCCCGGCCAAACGGAAACATCAGCTCTGCGCCCAAGCTGGACGATACGGCTTGATGACCCGCTCGAGGCCGTGGCGACAGCCTGAGCTCACCGTTGATGATCTCGGCGACCTTGTGCTCCGGTGCATCGAGGACGTCCTGATATGTCGCGCGTCGGCGGGCTGGCTCGACCATGACCCAACCCTACCAGGCGGGCACGACGTCGCCGCTCAGGATCCGCGAGCCCCTCCGACGGTTTCGGGGCATGCTGGTGGTCGTGAGGGCTCTCGCGCTCGTCGCTATCTTGGTCCCCGCCCTCGCCGCGGCCGACGTCGAGACCGACACGACCCGCGCTGCCGCCGCTCTCACCGCCGGCGTCCGCGCTCACGATATCCGCGCGATCGGCCGCCTGTTCGGCTCGACGTTCACGAACGGCGGCGTGTGGTTCGCCGATGCCGCCTGCGCGCGCGAGTTCGCCGAGCCGAGCGACGTCAGCGGCAAGCGCGTCGCTCTGTTCGTGCGCTGCCTCGCGAAGCATCGCGTCCAGCTCTCGACGCGCGTGTCCTCGCGGCGCGATGGCGCGGTCCTCACCGTCGAGCCGGGCATCGAGATCGAGCTGTCGTTTCGCGGCTCGCAGGTCGCCTGGATCGGCCATCCGCTCCACGACGCGATCGGCGCCATCGTCCCGACGCTGACGGCGCAAGCGTTCGAAGCGCTGCGCACGCACGGCACGACCTCGGTCGATCACGCTCTCACCGCGACGGGCCTCGAGCTTCCGCCCGGCGGATCGACCTCGGCCTGGATCAAGATCTGCCTCGATGCGCAGGGCGCGAAGTCCTCCGTCACCGCGCATGGCGTTCCGTCGACGGCAGTCGGCGATGCATTCCTCCACGCGATCGATGACTGGACGTTCCGACCGTTCGAGCTCCGCGGCGCCGCGATCCCGATCTGCTCGCTCTCGCTACTCACCTATCCCGCCGACAAGGCTCCGGCGATCGAGACGCTGCCCGTGACTTCGATGCCTGCGTCGCAGACCCGGGCCTACGACCTCGTCGACCTCGTCGACATCGAGCTCGGGCTCGGGCCGCCGCCGCCTCCATCACCGCAGTCTGTCGCGCCCAACGCGCTCGAGCGGCTGCGGATCACCGGCACGCGCGACATCCAGCCCGACGCCGCGACGCGTGCCGAGATGATCGGAGCGGGCCGGCTCTCGGTGCTCGCGACGATCAAGCTCTGCGTCAACGCGCGAGGTCGCGTGATGTCGTCGACGCTGCAGAAGGCGAGCGGGTTTCCCGCCTACGACCAGAAGATCCTGCGCGAGACAGGCCGGTGGAGCTACCGGCCGTATCTGATCGCGAGGAGTCCGGTCGACGTGTGCTCGGGCGTGTCGTTCTTCGTCGTGCCCGATCCGACGATGCTGAACCCGTAGATCAGAAGCCGGGCTTGACCTGGGTCGTCGTGATCTGGTCTGCAATTGCGCCGACCACATGCGCGCGGAACGTCATGCCGTTGTAGGTCGCGCTGACCGTGGTGTCGCCGGCCGGCACGTTCGTCACGAGGAAGAGACCTTCGGCCATCGCAGAAAACGTTCCGAGGTCATAGGGCGCGTCGCCCACGGTCGCGCCGTTCTGCTGCACGACGAGGGTCGCGCCCGGAATCGCCGTAGGTGGGGTCGCGCAGTCGGTGAGCAGAACCGCGAACATCGACTTACCCGTCATCTGAGTGGTGGCTCCGGGCAGCATCCCGAGTAGCGGAATCTGGGCCTCGCTGAGCATCAGCACCGGCACTCCCGCTTCGTTCTTCGTCAAGGGCGAGGCGGGGTAGATCCGGTTCGTCCGGTACGCGGCCTTCGTGGCGACCAGGTACCCGTCGAGTGGAAGGCCGCCCGTGGTGGCCACCGAGGACGTGTACGCACCGTTCGTTGTCGTCGGGCCCGTCGTCCCGATGTTGTTCTGTCCCGTGCACGGGCTGCCCTTACAAGCCTGGATCGAAACGCCGGCCGATGGCTGAAGCGCGAAGCTCGTCGACACCTCCTGCGCGGTGCCAGAGATGGTCACTGTCGCCGTCGCGGTCGTCGGCGCTGCGTTGTTGAGGCAGCTGAAGTCATAGCTCGGCGCATCCGGCACGTACGCATCGGGCGGCGCATCGATCACCTTCGGAGCGTCGACAATCTTCGGTGCATCGATCGAGGCGGAGCCGCCGTCGTCGCCGCACGCGGCTATGAATGCAATGGACGCGATCGTGGCTACAGCGCGGAGGTTCCCCATGCGGGCGTTCGTACACCCAATCGTGCGCGGCATTCCAGAGGGAACTTTGCGACCTGGCGCACGGTCTGCCGCGTCACGACAGTCCGGTGACCGGCTCGAAAGATC
>JAYUYE010001091.1:0-6820 GCA_043752985.1 Myxococcales bacterium | reverse complement strand
TCTGCACGGTCTGCGGGTGCACAACCATGTTCTTGAACACGACGCGCACCTTGCCGTCGTACTCCTTGACCAGTTCCTGGAGGGTCAAACTGACCCTCTGGCAGTAGGGTCAAGCAAAATCCCAGGCCTCGATGATCGTCACCATGGCGGTGGACGGCCCTTCGACGAGACCTGACTTGATGTTCTGCTCGATGTTGACGGCGAAGGTCGCGTTTGGATCGTGCTCCTCGGCGGTCTTCTGCTGCTGCTGCTGCTTCTGCTGCGCGTAGACCTTGCCGAGGAAGTCGAGCGCCTCGGCGTGCTTTGCGTAGTTGTCTTCGAGGCGCGCGAGCCGGGTCTCGACGTCACCGCTGTGATCCGCCTTGGCCGCAACCGCGGGCTCGGCGCTCGGCGCCTTGGGCGCAGTCTTCGTGGTGTCGAGCTTCGAAGGCGCATCATCGCAACCAGCAGCGACAACGAGCAGGAGGGCGGCAACCGAGGCGAGGCGACTCATGGGCGACATTCTGCTACGTCAGAAGTCACCTGACAAGCGAACCAGCGTGGTGGCATGCTGCCCGTCCGTGCGCCGCCCCCTGCTATCCGTGCTCGTGCTCGCTGCCGCCTGCGGTGATGATGCCTCGGTCTCCGTCGATGCGGCGCCTCCGGACGTCCGGATCGACGCCCCCTCCACCAACTGCCAGTCCCAGGGTGCGATCGGTCAATTCATCCGCCGCGCCGGCAACCCGCGGTTGCTACCCGGGACCCCGTTCCAGGACGGCAAGCTCGACATCCACATCGCCGACCCCGACGTCCACTTCGATCAGGCAACGCAGCGCTGGGTCGCGTACTGGGCCGCGGGCCACGGCACCATGTACACGGGCGATCCGAACATGAAGGCGGTGATCCGCCGCGCGACCAGCGCCGACCGCATGACATGGACGATCGATGACGCGCCGGTGTTCGCGCAGAGCACCGTCGCCGGCGCATGGGATCGCGTCAACACCGAGACGCCGACGGTGATCTACAACCCGGCCGCTCCACCGTCGCGCCGTTATCTGATGCTGTACTCGGGCTCCGACGGTCCGTTCCAGACCGGCGCGTTCGCGAACTATCAGATCGGTGCCGCGTTCTCCGCCGATGGCCGAGCGTTCACGCGCGTCCCCGCGGTCGAATCGCCGCATGGAAAAGACGGCCTCGTCTTGACCGGCAAGCAGGTCTATCCGACCGGCGCGGACGGCATCGTCGCGGACCCCGAGATCGCGCTCGTCGACGGCATCTACCACCTGTTCTTCTCGAGCTTCTCGTGCAGCGGTGCAAACTGCGCCAGCACCGACACGTTCGGCGTCGCGCACGCGACCTCGGCCGACGGCATCACCTGGACGATCAAGGAGGCGCCGGTGCGCAGCCTGCTGCGGACGTCAGCGCTGACCAGCGGTGGCCAGCAGCCCTCGGTGATCTACGACGCGGTCCACTGCAAGTGGGAGATGTGGTTGCGCAGCGACGGCGCGACCGACGTCAACAATCAGCCGGTCAACTTCAACAACATGGCCGGCGTGTACAAGGCCGACTCGACCGACGGCATCAACTGGAACGTCAACTTCGCGTTCAATCGCGATCTCGCGTGGGCGCCCACGGATCCCAACGGTGGCGGCGAGGACCTCGGTCTCCTCACCGGTGCCGACGTCGCGATGAACGGCAACGGTCGGCTCATGCTCTACGTCGGCTTCGACGATGACAACGTCCCGAACGGGTTCGCGCTGCCGCTGCGCGCCGGCGGCTTCACGTCGGGCGTGTTCACGCTCAACGTCGCGACCCGCGATCTGCCCTAAGGACAGGTGAGCTGGAGCGTCGCCGGCGTTCCGGTGTGCGCAAACGTGCCGTTCGCGAGCTGCCCCGACGTGTTGCGCCCCCAGCACACGAAGCGTCCGCTGGTCTGATGCGCGCAGGTATGCGCGTAGTGCCCGACGAGACGATCGACGTCCGCGAGCTGGGTGCCGTCGCTGGTGACCACCGGTGCCGGGACGGTCGAGCCACCGCCACCGGTGGTTCCGTACTGATCTTTCCCCCAGCACCAGACGCGGGCGCCTTCGCCGCGCAAGCAGGCGGCAGTACCGACGGAGACCTCGGTCGCCCCGAGGAAGGGCGGCCCGAGAAAAGACTGGGTGACCGAGGTCGGGATGTCCTTGTCCTCCGGTAGATCGTCGTTGCCGTCGCCGATCCGATCGCCGTCCGCTCGCCCCCAGCACCACGCGGTGCCGTCGACCTTGGTCGCGCAGGTGAAGAACGAGCCGGCGGCCACCATGCTGACGTTCTCGAGAACCTTGTAGGGAGCGAGTACGACCGCGACTGTGCCGCGTCGACCGTCGCCGATCTGGCCGTGCTGGTTGTCCCCCCAGCAGTGGACAACGCCGGATGTGGTTCGCACGCACGAGTGGTTGTGACCGACGGTGATCTCCACGACATCGGTGATCGGTTGGGTCAGCGTCGCGTCGAGGACCGGCGCAGCCAGAGCACGGCCTTGCTGCGTGCCATCGCCGAGCTCACCTATCGAGCCACAGCCCCAGCACAGGACCCCCTTGCCGGAGTCGAGGGCGCAGGTGTGGCAGTAGCCCGCGCGCACCGCGACGATGCTGGTGATCGGCGTGCCATTCGCGCGGATCACCTGCGTCGGGGTCGGCGATCGATCGAGCGCGGTCAGGCCATTGCCGAGCTGCCCCTGGGAGTTCCTGCCCCAGCACCAGACGGTGCCGTCGCGCCGGACCGCGCAGGTGTGGTTGCGTCCGGCCGCAATCGAGACCACGTCCCCGAAAGGCTCACCGTCCGCGGCCAGCAGCTGTTCCGGCACGGTCACGCGGTCTTCACTGACCATCGATCCGCGCTGCGCGTTCTCGTTCTGACCCGAGCACCACACGGTGCCGTCGTAGCGCAGCGAGCACATGTGCCGGCGCCCCGGCGCGACGTCGAGCACGCACTCGTTACACGTACCGTCGCCGCAGAACAGACCGTCACCGCACGTGGTCGCGCTCGCGCAGCACGCCTGGCCAACCCCGCCGCACGTCGAGCACGTGCTCCCGAACCGCGCCTCGTCGCACGGGCGCTCGAGTCCGAGCACGCGATCACACCCCGCGAGCGCGATGACGACGACCAGCCAGCTCCTCATGATCGCGATACTCACGCGCCCGAGCGCTGGAGGTCCGCGAGATCGACGCCATGCGCGAGCAACGAAAGCTCGAGCTCGGCCGGCTTCGCACGCCACAGCTCGTACTCGGTCTCGCTGACCGGAACCACCTGCGCGAGCGTCACCGGCGGTGGACCGTCGTCGAACGGCAGTGCGAGCTCCCACAGGCGCGGCACGCAGATGTAGACGTGCGGCAACCGCTGGGAGAGATCTGCGACGCCGAGCGCGCCGACGACATCGCGGACCATCAGGCCGGGTTCGGGGAAGAACTGTGTCTCGCCGAGATGAAACGCGAGGTTCGCGAGGATCTGGCCGCACACGTCGGCATCGATCGTCGACGCGAGCACCAGCTCCATGCGAGGCCGCTCCGCCTCGCGCCAGGTCTGGTTGGAGAGGCCGATCGTGACGAACGTCCACTGCCCGAACAGCGGCTGATTGACGACCCGGCCGACCTCGATCACGCGCGTCTCGTCGGCTGCGTGACGGTACGTCCGCGCCGAGAACGACCCGAAGTGAGCTCGCAGCTTGTCCCCGGCGCGGGTCGAGATCTGGAGAAATGCGGCGAGCTGCGGGACGCCGAGCGCCATCTCGAGCCAGGTCGGCTGCAGGGCGAGCGTGCGCTTGAGATAGCTGTGGGCGACGACCGAATTTCCGATCTCCACATGCGCAACGGCACCGCCCCACAGCGCGGTCGCGCTCTGCGGCGTGATCCCGATCGCACGGTCGAATGCGCCGGCGGCTTCTCGCGCGCGACCGAGCCTGAGCAGCGAGTGCCCGAGCCCCTTCCATGCGTGCGCGTGCGGTGGGAACGCCTGCGCGGCCTTCTCGAACCGCACCACGGCTTCTTCGTAGCGATCGTTGCGAAGAAGCTCGTCTCCCTCCCGCACGAGGCTGTCAGCTGCCGCCTGACTCATGGCTTTCCGGATACCACATGCTGCTATGCTCGCCGCAGATGAGCGCCGGAGTTGGAGCTGACGTCGAGTCGCTATGCTCGAAATGCGGGGACGTGTGGCACGTCGTGGTCGCCAAGGACGGCGACAAAATCGTCAAGGTTCAGTGCAAGCAATGCAGTGGCTATCACCGCTACCGGTCGCCGCACGGCGCACCTGCGGCGAAGAAGCTGCCCGCGACAAATCGCCCCGCCAAGGAGCCCCGTCCGACGCGTGATCCGGTCGAGCGGTTCGAGAAACCGGCGGTCGCCGCGGATCTCTCGAAGCCCTCCCGGCCATACCGCGCGAACGAGAAGTTCGACGTCGGTGACCGCGTCGATCACCCGAGCTTTGGCCAGGGCATCATCGAGATCAGCGAGCCCGGCAAGGTCACCGTGTTCTTCGCGACCGGTCGTCGCGTGCTCGCGCAGATCAAGGACATGGTTGTCAAGGAGGGGCTCGAGAAGCCCAAGCCATTCGATCATTCGAAGCCCACGCCGGGTGGCAAGCCGGTCGCCCAGCGCTAAGTTCTCCCCATGGCACGACGGATCCGGTTCGGCTGGCTCGGACCACTGGTCGTTGCCGTTGGCACCGCAATCGCGGGCTTCGGCCTGTGGATCATGATGAAGAACCGGCCGACCGCCGGGGTCGTCCTCGACGAGATCCTGCTCGACGCGAAGGCGAAGGTGTTGGTTCGCGCGGAGGCGAGCGGTGATCGATCGTTCGTCGAGCTCTACGTCGACGGCGATCTGAAGTGGCAGGCACTGACTCCGCCGTACGGTGGCCGCGCGGGCGTCCCGGGCATCGCGTGGTCGGACAAGGTGCTCTCCATCCGCGTGGTCCGCGACCACCGCGCCGAGGTGTTCGCGCTCGCGATGCACGACGCTTCGAAGATCGGCGGCATCCACCTCGCCCCCGACAAGGGACCGATCAAGAAGGATGCGCCGGGTCCGATCACGCTGACCGACCACGTGCGCTCGTACGAGCTCGTCTCGGGGGAGGGCTGGAACCGGGTCGTCGCGATCGGCCTCGACCTCGGGAAGATCCTGTGGAAGCAGGACCTCGCACCCGCACCGCTCGAGAACGCCGGGATCGAGGCCGGTTTCCTGTGGGTCCAGCAGGGCGGCGCGAAGCGCTGGTTCAACGTGCTGAGCGGCGCGGAGAACCGTTCGGTCGAGAAGATCGGCCCACCGCCGCAGACCGGCGTTCCCCCGCCCTGGCCGACTGCTACGGACGCTGACAAACCATTGTGATCGCTAGATAATCATCGCCTCACAAAGGCGGTGAGTGGCACGGAGCCGTCACCGTGCGGGTATACTCTGGAGCTGATGTCCGCAGAGCGCCCTCTCTCGATCGCCCCCGAGGTCTCAGGCGTTCACCGCCTCGAACCGCTGATCGAGCCGGCCGAGGCGCGCGAGCGACCGTCGATGCGGGTGATCGAGCTACCCGGCCGGACGCCCGCGGCGAGCGGCATCGGCGAGATCGTCCCGACCGATCTCGGCGCGCCCGAGCTCTACCTGAACCGAGAGCTGACATACCTGAACTTCTGCTGGCGCGTGTTGCACGAGGCCGGTGACGAGCGCGGACCGCTGCTCGAGCGCGTGAAGTTCATCGCGATCGTGAGCTCGAACATCGACGAGTTCTTCCAGAAGCGAATCGGCGGGCTCAAGCAGCAGGTCGGCGCGCAGGTCCACACGACCACGCCCGACGGCCGCACTCCGCAGCAGCAGATCGTCGACTGCCTCGAGCTGATCACCGCGCTCGAGAAGAAGAAGATCCAGATCCTCGACAAGGTGATCACCGAGCTCCGCACGAACGGCGTGTGGATCGCTCCATTCAAGGAGCTCGATCCGCACCAGCAGAACTGGGTGCGCGAGCACTACGTCCGCAACATCTTTCCGCTCGTCACTCCGCAGGCGATGGATCCGGCGCACCCGTTTCCATTCGTCTCGAACATGTCGCTGAACCTCCTGGTCTCGCTGCGCTACGAGAACGACACCGAGTCGCTCCTCGCGCGCGTCAAGGTGCCGGTCAGCGGCGGTACCCAGCGGTTCGTGCGGATCGGGACGTCACGGACGTTCGTCGATCTCGCCGATGTGATCGCGAACAACCTCGACCTCTTGTTCCCGGGCATGGAGATCGAGGCGTGCTCGTTGTTCCGGGTCACGCGCAACGCGATCACCGAGCGCGACGAAGAGGAGGCCGAGGATCTGCTCGAGATGATCGAGATCGAGATGCGCGAGCGCAGGTTCGCTCCGGTCGTGCGGCTCCAGGTCGATCGCTTCATGCAGCCGACGCTGCGCGGTCGACTCGCGGCTGAGCTCGGGCTCGACGAGCAAGCCGATGTGTTCGAGGCCGAGGGCATGCTCGGCCAGCGCGACCTCATGGAGATCGCGACGCTCGATATCCCGGAGCTTCGCGATCCGCCGCACGCCCCGTGCGCACCGATCGACTTCTTGACCGACGGCAACATCTTCCA
The DNA here is from genome assembly GCA_043752985.1 of Myxococcales bacterium. Taxonomy (GTDB): domain Bacteria; phylum Myxococcota_A; class Polyangia; order Haliangiales; family Haliangiaceae; genus JABFXX01. Next base: position 255 of record JAYUYE010001091.1, on the reverse strand, counting down.
CGCGATCCGCGATGCGAAGAACCTGATGGTTCATCATCCGTTCGAGTCGTTCCAGCAGTCCGTCGAGCGGTTCCTCAAGGAGGCCGCTGACGACCCGAAGGTCCGCGCGGTCAAGATGACCCTGTACCGCACGTCAAAGGACTCCGAGGTGATCAAGCACCTCGTCCGCGCGGCGCGCAACGGCAAGCAGGTCGCGGTCGTGCTGGAGCTCAAGGCGCGGTTCGACGAGGAAGCGAACATCAAGTGGGCGACGCG
>JAYUYE010001090.1:0-2711 GCA_043752985.1 Myxococcales bacterium | reverse complement strand
GAGCTCGCGAAGCACTGGATCGAGAAGGTCGGCCTGTCCGTCAAGAAGGACGCCGACAAGTACCCGCACCAGCTCTCCGGCGGCATGCGCCAGCGCGTCGCCATTGCGCGCACGCTGATCCTCGAGCCGCGGATCATCTTGATGGACGAGCCGTTCGGCGCACTCGATCCTCCGACGCGGTCGCGCATGCAGGACAACCTGGTCGCGCTGTGGCGCGAGCAATCGCCGACCATCTTCTTCATCACGCACTCGATCGAGGAGGCCGTGTTCCTCGGCGATCACATCCTCATCTTCTCCAACTCGCCGGGAACGGTGATGAAGGAGATCCGCGTGCCGCCGCCCGATCGCCCGTCGATCGTGCTGCAGCGCGATCCGAAGTTCATCGAGATCGTGATGGGAATCCGGGAGCAGATCGACCGGCTCGAGTCATCGAATCGAGCGGGGGACTAAGTGGCGGAACCGAAAAAAGCCGGGATGCTTCGCTACCTCAAGGAAGCCTTCATGTTCCGCTGGAACATGTTGGTGTTCGGAGGCGCCGCCGCGGCTGCCATCGTCTCGGGGCGCGCCGACATCGCCATTCCGCTGGTCGTCGCCGCCGAGGTCGTCTACCTCGCCGGGCTGACCACGCTGCCGAGGTTCCAGGGTGCGATCGACGCAAAATCGCGTGCCGAGGAGCGGGGGCAGACCGGGCAGCGCTCGGTGGTCAGCGTTCCGGACGTCGATGCGCGCGATCGGATCCTCGAGGTCCTCAAGTCGCTGGCCGAAGATCGCCGGTCGCGGTTTCTCCGGCTGCGCGCGCGCTGCGTGGAGATGTCGCGGATCGCGAATGCCGTCCGCGGTGACACCCGCGATGCGAGCGGCGCGTCCACCGAGCTCCGAACCCCGGCTCTCGATCGCCTGCTCTGGGTGTTCCTCCGCCTGCTGCTCTCCGAACAGGCGATCTCCCGGTTCCTGCAAGCCGCCGACGAGGCGAGCATCGACAAGACGGTCGGTGATCTCAAGGTCCGGCGCAAGAAGCGGGCGGACTCGGTTGGCGAGGCGAACCAGGCCGACGATCGGATCATTCGCTCGCTCGACGACAGCATCTCGACCGCCGAGGCGCGCAAGGAGAACGTCGAGAAGGCACGGTACAATGCCGAGTTCATCGCGACCGAGCTCGATCGTCTGGAGAACAAGATCCAGGCCGTGACGGAGCTCGCCGTCGGCCACACGGACCCGAACGAGATGTCGAGCCGGATCGACGCGATCTCCGACGGTATCCAGCAGACCGAGCAGACAATCCGCGAGCTCCAGCAGATCACCGGCGTCAGTGATGCCGACACTGCGCCTTCGATCCTCGATACCGACCTCACACCGCAGCGCCAGGTCGAGGGCGCGGGGGGACGACGCTGATGACAACCGACACACTTTCGAAGTCCGACGCGAAGACCTTGGCTGGCACCGACGGCGTGACGAAGGCCGTCCAGCTGCCCCCGCACTTTCCGGCGTGGTCCGGGAAGCTCGCGGAGCTCTACTTCTCCGGAACGACCTCGATGTTCGTGCTCCACGGCAACACGTTCGACATGGTGCGCGCCGGCACCGATCGCTGGGTCGGCATTGCCGACTTTCTTGCCGAACAGCTGTTCGGCCGCTGGGACCTCGTCATTCACTATGATCTCGCGCGAGGATTGCGCTGCGCGGCGGGCAGCAACGGCAAGCGCCTGCAGGAGATGGTCGAGACCGCGAACAAGTGGCTCGGCGATCTGCGCGCCCTGCCCCGCGATCCGACCAAGGGCCTCGCGGCGATCGATCTCTTGATCCAGAAGAACGTGATGGCGGATCCGGACAAGCGCCTGCGCACGGCGGTCCTGATCGATCACGCCGGCTACGTCGCGCCGAGCGGCGATCGCCTCGACCTCGCCGAGCAGACCCACCTCGTCACGCTGCTCAACTGGGCATCGAGCCCGTACGTCAAGCGCCTCAACATGGCGTTCATCCTGATCGATCCGCGCCTGTCGAGCGTCGCCGAGCGGATCAGCGGCAATCCGCACGTCGCGACGATCGAGGTCCCGCTGCCCGACGCCGCCGAGCGCGCGGCATTCCTCGAGGCGCAGGTGAAGGCGAGCGGCAAGGAGATCACGAGCTTCTCCGACTACTCGATCGCCGAGCTCGGCAAGCTGACCGCCGGCATCGGACTCACCGATCTCGAAGTCCTCCTGCGGTCGACGATCGAGAGCGGCCGCCGGCTCGATCGGAACTATTTCAAGGAGCTCAAGAAGCGCCTGATCGAGCGTCAGGCGCAGGGCATGCTCGAGTTCGTCGAGCCGAAGTGGGGTCTCGACACGGTCGTCGGGCACGAGGCCGCGAAGAAGCGCTTGCTCGATGACGCGGAGCTGATTCGCCGCGGCGAGCTCGAGACCGTGCCGATGGGCTATCTGTTCTGCGGGCCGGTCGGTACCGGCAAGAGCTTCCTCGCGACCTGCGTCGCAGGCTCGATCGGCATCCCGGCCGTCGTGCTCAAGAACTTCCGCAGCAAGTACGTCGGCGAGTCGGAAGGCAACCTCGAGCGCGTGCTCGGCGTGCTGCGCTCGATGGGACCCGTCGTCGTGATCGTCGACGAGGCCGACGCGATGCTCGGTGATCGCGACCAGGGCGGCGACTCCGGCGTCGGCGCGCGCATCTTCGGCATGATCGCGTCGCAGATGGGCGACACCGCCTATCGCGGCAAGATC
>JAYUYE010001089.1:0-2711 GCA_043752985.1 Myxococcales bacterium | reverse complement strand
CTGGGCAAGCCCGGCAGCCGCGAACGTCTTGGCCATCAGAGCGCGGCGCTCGACCGGCAGGGCGGCGCTGAGTCCTTGGTCGCGCACTGCCGAGAGGTTGATCCGCACGGTGAACAGCTTGGCGAACGCGGTCGCGACGACCGGCTTCTGCGTGTCGTACTTCGCGGGAACGCTGGCGAGCGTCTTGCGGACGATGTTCTCGCTCGCATAGGTGATCACGGCGTACGCACCCTTGTTGCGCACGGCGATGGCGAGCTCCTCGGCGAACGCGAGGTCTTGCGGACCGGTCGAGATCTCGACGATGTCGCCCTCCTTGATATTTGCGGTCTTCGTGACGATGCGCTCGGCGAGCGCGTAGTCGGCTGCGGCGGCCGGCTTCTCCATCGGCTTTGGCTGCGCCGAAACCAGACCTGCACCCATCACGCACACTCCAAACACGACACCTAGCTTGTTGATCATGGGGCCCGCTGTACCACAGCAGAACGGCTACATTCGCCGGATGACCGCGGAAGTCGCGACTCTTCTCGTTGCGTGCCCCGATCGCAAGGGCCTCGTCGCGTCGCTCGCACAGGTCCTGTACGGCCACGGAGCGAACATCCTCGATTCGGATCAGCACACGGATCCGATCGCGTCGATGTTCTTTCAGCGGCTGCGGTTCGACCTGTCGTCGCTGACGACCGACCGCGTGGCGCTCGAGGCCGGGATCCGCGAGGTCGGTGCGCGGTTCGAGATGGACTGGAAGCTGTCGTATGCCGAGCGGGTGCGGAAGATCGCGGTGTTCGCGTCGAAGCAGGAGCACTGCCTCTATGACCTCTTGATCCGGCACCGGGCCGGAGAGCTCGCGTGCGAGATCGCGATGGTGATCTCGAACCATGCGGACGCCGAGCCGATCGCGCGGCACTTCGGCGTGCCGTTTCATCACGTGCCGGTGACGGCCGAAACGAAAACAGCCGCCGAGGCGGCGGCGCACGAGCTGATCGCGGCGAGCGGCGTCGAGCTGATCGTGCTCGCGCGTTACATGCAGATTCTGTCGCCGGGATTCGTGACGCGGTATCCGGCGAAGATCATCAACATCCATCACTCGTTCTTGCCCGCGTTCGTCGGCGCCAATCCGTACAAGCAGGCGTACGAGAAGGGCGTGAAGATGATCGGGGCGACCAGTCACTACGTGACCGCCGAGCTCGACCAGGGACCGATCATCGAGCAGGCCGTCATCGAGTGCTCGCACCGCGATCTCGTCGACGACCTGGTGCGCAAGGGTCGCGACCTCGAGAAGCGGGTGCTCGCGCAGGCGGTGCGGAATCACCTCGACGATCGCATCCTCGTCTACGCGGGCAAGACCGTCGTGTTTGACTAGCGAGAGGCGAGCTTCGTCCTCGGAGGTGCGACTTGTCCTCATCGATGGCGCGTGCGGTGAAGTAGTAGGTTTTCCTGAACCTACGGACGTCCAGGCAAATCGGATCGAACGGGCGACAGCTTCCAGACAGCGCGTCGCGTTAGAGTGCGCTGCAAGTGAGTACCCGCGTCGAGACCGACATCAAAGTTCAACGGTTTGCATATGCCGACGACACCGGACGTCGCCTGATCTTTCCGCGCGCCGAGATGCAGAACATCCAGGGAAGGTCCGGCTCCGTCGGCTATGGCGTCGAGGACGGAATCTTCGACGGGCTGGAAGGTCACCTCGATACCGTGCGCTGGACGTCCGATGCGGCGTCGCTCGGCTCCGCGTGGATCCGCGATGACAATGAGCGCTTCGAGATCGCGGTTGATCGGATCGAGCTGTCGCGCGGAATGATGCTGACGAAGGCGGAGAGCGGCATGGAGCTCGTCTCGCCCCACGTTTCGCTCTCGGAGGTGCGCCTCACCGTGAACCGCCCGTTTGGCCGCAGCGACAATCCAGCACCCGCTCCTGCCTCACCGCCCAATGCGCCCGCGACGCTGCGCCAGGATCGACTGCACTTTCTCGACAGCCTGTCGGGTCGAATCAACCTGACGGTGAAGGTCGTCCTCGATCTTCCCGTCATCAAGCAGCGCACGCTCGATCAGCGCCTCGAGGTTCCGATCACCGAGGGCAGCCTCGACTTTCGCGCGCTCGAGAAGAGCCTCGACTGGCTCGAGGGTGCCTTCCTCGACATCCGGCACGAGAAGGACACGATCGCGCTCAAGTGGAAGGTCCCGATCTTCGGTAGTCGCCACGAGCTGATCGCCTGGAAGCTCGACGCTGAAGCCGACACCATGGCGACGTTTGGCCGGGTCCCCGTGCGCTCGCTCGCCGATGTTCGCCAGAAAGTGAATCGCGACACGAATCCCGGGATCCCGGTCGACGATTCCGAGAAGCGCAAGACGCTGCAGGCGCTCTCCGTCGAGGCGATCGACATCGTGCTGTCGCTGCTCGCGCCACGGTCGCTCGAGGTCGACGGCGGCGTGATCATGTTCGGCGGCGAGGAGCAGCCCGGCATGGTCGATCTCAAGGTGACGGGCAACGTCAGCATGGAAGGACCCGGCTCCCTGAGCGGCGCGATCGGCAGCATCGACACCACGATCAAGGATCTGCGCATGGGCCCCGTGGTGCTCACGGCGGACCGCCTGCACTTCGACGGCCTCGATCAGCTCGAGGTGATCTTCGATGGCTTCAGCCCGTCGAAGGTGACGATGGTCATCCACCGGGTGACGGCGACGAATCTGTCGCTGCGCCTCGGCGGCCAGCGCTA
>JAYUYE010001088.1:0-2712 GCA_043752985.1 Myxococcales bacterium | reverse complement strand
GGATGCGCATCGAGTACGGCAGGGTCGAGACGTCGCCGACGTTGGCCTTGACCAGCGCGTCGAGCCGGTAGAGCTCGACCTTGTTCGAGCCCACTGCGATCTGCGCCTTACTTCCGAAACTGTTATGCATCGTCATGTCCTTGGGGTCGGAATCTAACCCGGAGTCTCGGGCGGAAACGCACGAGGCGGGTGGTATCGTGTGCCGTGACACCCGTCGCCGATCCGGCCGAGGTCGCTGCGATTGCCGCCGCAATCACGGCCGCATCGCTCGCGACGTTCGATCTCGAATTTCTCTCGGCCGATCGGCTGATCCCGACGCTCTGTCTGGTCCAGGTGTCGTGGTTGCCACCGCATGTGAGCTTGGATGCGCCGATGGCCACGATCGTTGCGCTCCCGGTCGAGCTCGCGATCCTTGATCCGCTCGCCGTCGACGTCAGCCCGGTGATCCGTGCGCTCGCGGCACACCCGTGCGTGGTTGCACACGCGCCGCGCCAGGACCTCGCGCTGCTGGCGACCCGGTTCGCCGTCGCGATGCCCACCGTCGCGGACACCCAGATCATGGCGGCGTTCGCCGGGCTCGGTGATCAGATCGGACTGGCCGCGCTCGGCAACGAGCTCCTCGGACTCTCCCTTGGCAAGGAGCTGCAGTGGACCGACTGGGGCCAGCGCCCGCTGTCGCCCGCGCAACTCGCGTACGCAGCCGACGACGTTCGCCACTTGCCCGCGCTCTACGCGATCATGCGCGAGCGGCTCGGGGAGCGGATGCCGTGGGCGCTCGCGGAGAGCTCGCAGGTCGCTGCCGATGCGGTCGCGGCGACGAAGGTCACGCCGGAGACCGCGTGGCAACAGATCGGTGGCCTGCGTGGCCTCGATAGCCACGCGCTCGCGGCGGTGATCGAGCTTGCCGCGTGGCGGTTCCGCGTCGCGGTCGCGATGGACCGGCCCCTCGGCCAGGTTCTCAACGAGCGGGCGCTGGTCGAGATCGCAAAGCTCAGGCCGAACGGGGTCACCGCGGTGCGCACGGTCAAGGCCGTCTCGCCGATCGCGAAGCAGCGCGCCGAAGAGATCGTCGAGGCGCTCGCGAACGCGCGTCCGGCCGAGGTTCCCGCGATGATCAGCGCCCGCGCGCCCAGCACGCGGGCGCAGCGATGGTCCGAGATCCTGCTCGCGATCGTCCAGCTCGTGGCCGACCGCAGCGGAGTCGCCGCGCGCCTGCTCGCGACCCGCTCCGACGCCGAGGAGTTCGCGCGCACCGTCGACGAGCGCGGCCTCGCCGCCGCCCACTCTCTCCCGGCGCTCGCCACCTGGCGCCGCGACGTCCTCGGCCAGATGTGGGTCGGCTGGCTCTCCGGCACGCTCGTCCTCGCCGGCGACCTGACGGCCCCCGCGGGCATCGAGCTGCGATAACGGACGCGTCTGACCCCGCGGACGGACCCGAGCTTGGGCGAAAAACCGCTCTAACCCCATTTCGCAGGCGGTGCGTTGGAACCCCTCCATGAAGCTTCGCTCCAGCCTGCTGGCGTTGTGTGTCGCGTGCTCGACCGGTGACAAGCCGGCTCCCCGTCCCGTCGCCAAGCCGACCTCGGGGGCCATCCTCTCGGCCATGCCTTCGGGCTCGCTGATCAACGCGAAGGTCACCGCCGTGCCGCTGCCGCAGTTCGCGGCGTCGCAGCAGATCGCGGGTGAGGCGCAAGAAGCTCCGTGGTCGCTGACCGCGTCCGACGGCAGCGGCCTGCTCGCGACCCGGGTCGACGCGAAGGCCGTGCTGCAGGGACCGCTCGCCTTCACCGAGCTCCACCTCTACTTCGAGAACACCGAGGACCGGATCCGCGAGGGCACGTTCTCGATCACGTTGCCGCCTGGCGCTGCCGTGTCGCGGTTCGCGATGGAGAACAACGGCCAGTTCATGGAGGCCGAGGTCGTCGAGAAGCAGCTCGCGCGCCGCGCGTACGAGGACTTTCTTCACCGACGTCAAGATCCCGCGCTGCTCGAGAGGGGCGCCGGCAACCAGTTCACCGCGCGCGTGTTCCCGATCGCCGCAAAGTCGCAAAAACATCTCGTGATCTCGTTCTCGCAGGAGCTGCCGGGCGCGCGCTACGTCCTGCCGCTGCGCGGCCTGCCCAAGGTCGAACGCATCGACGTCACGCTCGACGCCACGGGCATCGACGGCGTGCGCTCGACCCAGGCGCTGTCGAAGCGAAACTGGAAGCCCGACGTCGACTTCGCGTCGAGCGCGCAGGTATCGGCTGAGGCGCTGACCTCCGGGGCCTATGTCGTCGCGCAGCTGTCGGCGTTTGATCAGGCGCAGGTCGCGAGCGATGTGCCGACCGGACTGACGCTGCTCGTCGATACCAGCGCGTCACGCGCGCTCGGGTATCAGCGCTACACGCGCTCGATCAAGGAGCTGGTCGCAACGCTCGTCGCGAAGTACGGCGACGCGCTCGCGCTCGAGGTCGTGGCGTTCGATCAGGATTCGCAGCCGATCTACAGCGGCCCTGCGAAGGGCTTCGGTGACACCCAGCTCGCGGCGCTTCACGCGCGCGGTGCGGCAGGTGCCTCGGATCTCGGCCAGGCGCTGCGCTCGCTGAAGGCGCCGCGCGAGCGCGTCGTCGTCGTCAGCGACGGTGTGCTGACCGCCGGCACCAGCGGTGCCGAGCTGATCGCGCAGACGAAGGCGCTCTCGGCGGCGAAGGTCGAGCGCATCGACGTCGT
>JAYUYE010001087.1:0-2715 GCA_043752985.1 Myxococcales bacterium | reverse complement strand
GAGCTCGACCGCGGGCGGCGCGTACTTCCCCGGCATGTCCGACTACGTCGTGATGGTCGAGAAGCAGGCGCAGGTCTACCTCGCCGGCCCGCCGCTCGGGAAGATGGCGATCGGCGAGGACTCCGACCACGAGGAGCTCGGCGGCGCCGAGATGCACTCGCGGATCTCGGGCGTGTCCGACTACCTCGCTCGCGACGAGCACGATGCGATCCGGCTCGGCCGCGAGATCGTCGCGCACCTCAACTGGAAGAAGGGCGTGCCCTCGCCGACGCGCCCGATCGAGGAGCCGAAGTATTCCGCCGAGGATCTGCTCGGCATCGTGTCCCCCGACATCAAGGTGCCATTCGACCAACGCGAGGTGATCGCGCGCATCGTGGACGGGTCCCGGTTCTCCGAGTTCAAGCCGCTCTACGGCTCGACGCTGATCTGCGGCTGGGCGCATCTGCACGGCTTCCCGATCGGTATTCTCGCGAACAACGGCGTGCTGCTGCCGGAGTCTGCGAACAAGGGCGCGCAGTTCATCGAGCTGTGCAACCAGATCGACGTGCCGCTGCTGTTCCTCCAGAACATCACCGGGTTCATGGTCGGCAAGCAGGTCGAGCAGGCTGGAATCATCAAGCACGGCGCGAAGCTCATCAACGCGGTCTCCAACTCCAAGGTCCCCGCGATCACGATCATGACGGGTGCCAGCTACGGCGCCGGCAACTACGCGATGTGCGGCCGTGCGTATGCGCCGCGGTTCCTGTTCACCTGGCCGAACCACAGGATCGCGGTGATGGGTGGCAAGCAGCTCGCGGGCGTGCTCGACATCATCCAGCGCGACGCCGCGGCCAAGCGTGGCGAGAGCGTCGACGAGCAGAAGCTCGGTATGATGAAGGCGATGACGGAGAACATGATCGACAAGGAGAGCGATCCGTACTTCGCGACGGCGCGCCTGTGGGACGACGGCATCATCGACCCGCGCGATACCCGCAAGGTGATCGCGATCTCGCTGTCCGCGGCGTACTCGAAGCCCTTCGAAGGCACCACGAGCTGGGGCGTCTTCAGGCACTGAGTCGTGAGGTACGACGAGGCCATGGTCGTTGGGTACGCCGTGCTGCTCCTCGCGAGCTGCGGCCGGGTCGGCTTTGACGGAGCTGGCGACGCGGTGGACAGCGCGCCGCCGTGTCCCGAACCGCTCACCCGACATGACGAGGACGCCGACACGATCGACGACAGCTGCGATGGCTGTCCGAGCGTCGCCGATCCGGGACAGCTCGATTCGGATGGCGATCGAATCGGAGACATCTGTGATCCGGAGCCGCTGGTCGACAGACAGCGGATCGTGTTCTTCGATCCGTTCGACAGCCCACGGAGCGAATGGGTGAACCCGGCCTCGATGCAGCTTGCGCAAGGCGCGCTCGTGATCGACGCGCGAAATAATGCCATCGACTACGAGCTGCAGCTGACTCCGATGAAGGACACCGTGATCGTCATGGGGGTGCTCGACAGCGCCGCGGGCTCACCGGAGCAGATCGCACTCGGCATCGTGACGGACACGGGAGGTCTCTTCTACTGCGAGCTGTACAGCGACACCAACACGACGAAGCTTGGCCTCGTTCATCGCGACGCGACCGGCGGCGGCTTCACGTCGCTCGACGCCGTCAACGTCCCCCCACCCCTGGCGCCGGGCTCACTCGACCTGACCCTGGTGCATTCGCCGCCCCCGCTCTCGTGCGTCCATCCGGGGGCGAGGACACTCGCCGGTACGCTGCCGGCGGGGCTCGGCAACCCGATCCGCTATCGCCTGCGAGCCACTTCACTCCTGGCGCGATTCACGAGCCTGACCGTGATCCGCACCGACTGAACTGCCGAGATCCTCGCGATGCTGTCGTGTCTCGCTAGCCACCACGGCGCTCGTCGGCTGATGTAGCGTTGCCGCGTGCGAGCCATCGACAAGGTCCTGATCGCGAATCGTGGCGAGATCGCGCTGCGCGTGATGCGGACGTGCCGGGCCATGGGCATCGCGACCGTGGCCGTCTACTCCGATGCCGACGTCAACGCTCCGTTCGTGCGGGTTGCCGACGAGGCGGTCCGGATCGGCCCCGCGCCCGCACGCGAGTCGTACCTCGTGGTCAACGCGATCCTCGACGCGGCGCGGATGACCGGCGCGCACGCGATTCATCCCGGCTACGGGTTCCTCAGCGAGAACGCCGCGTTCTCCGAGGCCGTGACCGACGCCGGGCTCGTGTTCATCGGCCCGCCGGCGCAGGTGATCGGCAAGCTCGGCAGCAAGCAGGCCGCAAAGCGGATCGCGAAGGCCGCCGGCGTTCCGGTGGTGCCGGGGTACGAGGGCGACGATCAGGCGACCAGCGCGTTCGTCGCGGCGGCCGGGGGCATCGGTTACCCGCTCCTGGTCAAGGCGTCTGCGGGCGGTGGCGGCAAGGGTATGCGGATCGTCCGCGCCGAGGGCGAGCTCGTCGAAGCGATCGATCGCGCACGTGGTGAGGCGAAGTCCGCGTTCGGCGACGACACCTTGCTGCTCGAGAAGTACGTCGAGCGGCCGCGCCATATCGAGATCCAGATCCTCGGTGACGAGCACGGCAACGTCGTGCACCTGTGGGAGCGCGAGTGCTCGATCCAGCGCCGTTATCAAAAGGTGATCGAGGAAGCGCCATCGGTGGCTCTCGATCCAGACCGGCGCGCAGCGATGGGACGCGCGGCCGTCGAGCTGGG
>JAYUYE010001086.1:0-6832 GCA_043752985.1 Myxococcales bacterium | reverse complement strand
CGGGCCCCGAGGCGGTCGCGTCGCTCGCACCGCTGTTTCGCGAAGGCGCACCGCCGCGCGTGACCTCGCCGACGCAGAAGATCGATACCTCGGCCGCGCCGCAGCCCAAGGTCGCCGGCAACTCCGAGGAGGAGGACGAGGCCGCGAAGGTCGCGCCACCTCCGCAGCTCGGCACGCTGACCGGCACCATGCAGATCGACGGCAAGGCGGGCGGCGCGTTCGGCCTCGTCACCCTCGAGCCCGCGAGCGGCAAGTGGAAGCCGCGCACTCCGAAGCGCGGCGTGATCGAGCAGCGCGGTCGCGAGTTCCTGCCGCGCGTCGCCGCGATCTCGGTCGGCTCGACGCTCGCATTCCCGAACTTCGACACCGTGTTTCACAACGTGTTCTCGACGTCGCCTTCGGCGATGTTCGACCTTGGGATCTACAAGGTCGGCGAGGCGCGCGAGTACACGTTCACGAAGGAAGGCATCATCCGCCTCGGCTGCAACCTGCACGCGAACATGAGCGCGTACATCGCGGTCGTCTCGGCTCCGTCGTACGTCGTCACCGACGACAAGGGCAGCTTCGCGTTCAAGCGCCTCGCGCCGGGCAAGTACAAGCTCCGCGCGTGGAGCGAGAAGAGCAAGGCACCGATCACGCAGGACATCACGATCAAGGTCGGGAGCAACGCCGTCACCGTCGGTGTCGCGGGCGATGCGCCGACGGGGCCGGCGCCTGACAAGTTTGGAGGCAAGCGTGGGTAGAGGCGCTCTGATCGCCGGCGCCGCCCTGATCCTGGTCGGCGGTGGCGCGCTCGGCTACGGAGTCACGCGCAAGGCGGTCGGCGGCATGACGCCCGAGCGCACGGCCGCGATGGGCGCGGCAGCGTCGAGCCTCGATGGCGACATCAAGGCGGCGCGTGCGTCGGTCGAGCAAAAAGCCAAGACGCTCGCCGAGGTCAGCACCGTCCGCGCTGCGGTGGGTACCGATGTGTCGACCGCGACCGATATGGTCGGCAAGGAGATCGCCTTCAAGCCCGACCCCGGCGAGGTGATCGAGCTCGGTCAGATTCCGAAGGCCGGTGGCGCCGCGGTGTCGCTCGCGGTGCTGCCGAAGGACGGCATGCGCTCGTCGCAGAGCGGCAAGACCGGTGCGTTCGCCGAGCTCATCGAGGATCAGCTCCTCGTCACCCAGACGGCCGAGGTCATCCCTTCTGACTCCAGGCTCGCCGCGCAGGTCACCGGGTTCGTCACCGTCACGCGGCCGCTCGATCTCACGCCCGCGTTCGGGCGCCTCGTCGCCTCCGGCCTGTCGGGCCGGATCGAGGTCGGTGACAGGCAGCGCACGTTCGGCTCGCCGCCCGCGACCGGTGGTGAGTGGATTCCGCAACCGATTCCTTCGCAGCCGGGCGCGCAGCTCGTCGCGGCCGTTCCTCCGGCGTCGGGCGGCATGCCGATCGCCGTCGTCGGCGCCGGCGCAGGGATCGCCGGCCTCGGTCTGATCTTACTCCTCGTCGGACTGATGGGCGGCAAGGACAAGGTCAACCCGAGCAGCACCCGAGCCGGCATCGCCGCGACCGGGACGCAGCCGCCGTTCACCACCGGCGGCATCGGGGCGGCGCAGACCGTCCCGGCGGGCACGCCGTCGCCGATCGATCTCGGCGCGAGCGCGTCGATCAACCCAGGCAATCTCGGTCCGGGGGCGCTCGTCGGGCGCTGGGAGATCGTCAAGCGCCTCGGCTCCGGCGGCATGGCCGACGTCTACCTCGCGCAGGCGCGCGGTGAGGCGGGGTTCGAGAAGCTCGTCGCGATCAAGGTCATGCACAGCCACCTCGCCCGTAACCCGAGTGCAGTCGATCACTTCCTCGACGAGGCTCGCCTTGCGGCGCGCGTCAACCACCCCAACGTCGTCGCGATCCAGGACCTCGGCAAGATCGGGAACGACTACGTCATCGTCATGGACTACGTCGATGGCGTGGATCTCGAGCGCCTCCTCGCATCCGCACGTCTCGCGCAGCGCCCGGTCCCGCTCAACGTCGCGCTCGGCGTCCTGTGCCGGATCTGCGACGGCCTGCACGCCGCGCACACGGCGACGGCACCCGACGGTACGCCGCTCGGCATCATCCACCGCGACGTCAAGAGCGCGAACGTCCTCGTGTCGAAGCAGGGCGGGGTGAAGGTCGTCGACTTCGGGATCGCGAAGGCCGCCTCGCAGTCGCACCACACCGTCGCCGGCGAGACCAAGGGCACGCCGTCGATGATGGCGCCCGAGCAGCGCGTCGGCGGCGCGCTCGACGTTCGGGCCGATGTCTACTCGGTCGCGGCCGTCGCGTTCGAGGTCGTCACCGGCCACGGCGTCAACCTCGACCTCGCCGCTCTGGCGCATCTCGGCGTCGAGAACTGGCCGCACCTGCCGCTGCCGTCGAGCCTGCGCCCGACGCTGCCCCCCGAGCTCGACGGCATCCTGTTGACGGCGATGGCGTTCGAGCGCGAGCGCCGGCCGGCTGACTGCGCCGCGTTCGAGGTGATGCTCGAGCAGGTGATGAAGCGCCACAACCTCAACACCAGCGACAAGGACATCGCGCGCTGGATCGAGAGCGAGCTCTCTGACCTGAAGCTGCCGCCTGCGTTTGGCGATGCGACCGAGCGTCCGTCGGCGTAGCTACCAGCGCAGCGTCGCGCGCACGCCGGCACTGCTCGGCGTAACCGTCGGCGTCATCGTCACCGGCTGCTCGCGATCGCCGGTCTTGAACAGGATGATCGCGCCGAGCGCGGACGCGCCCGCGAGGCCGAACGACACCCACGACAGGCGCTCGTAGCGCCGGCCCTCGGCGACGAGGTCGTCATAGGTCGCGCGGGTCTTGTCATCGAAGCTCGCCGGCGTGCCGGTGAACCCCTGATAGAGATCCGAGATGTCGCTTTCGGCGGAGTTCGCCGAGTACGCGAGCACCGAGCCGATCGTGACAAAGCCGATCGACGATGCGACGAGCAGCCAGGCGCCGCGATCGCGGTTGCTCATCGTCACGGTCTTGGCCCCAGGAGCGACGACCGGAGCGCTTGGCGTCACCGGCGCGGGATCCACGGGCGCAAGCTCCACCGGCGCGGGCTCGCCGGCCGCTGGCGCTGGGGAAGGGCGCGTCATCGGCGGGGCCGGGCTGACGACGATCCGGTCGTCGCCGCCGCACGCGCGCACGCGCGCCTTGGTCATCGCGAGGTAGCTGTCCGTGGGCCGCGCCTCCTTCACGTAGCGGCCGTAATAGATCAGCGCGACGTCGCACTGACCGGCCTTCTCGTACGCGGACGCGATCTTGTAGAACAGGATCGGGTCGTGGGTGATGTCGTAGGTCGCGCCGAAGTCTCGGACCGCGTCGAGATACCGGCCGTCGGTGATCGCCGTCTCGGCCGCCAGATACAGGTCCTTCGCACGCGCCAGGTCGGGCTCCGCGAAGGCGACTCCCCCGATGAGGCCGATCAGGACACCGGCGCAGGCGGCACGCATTCCATAGCGTAACCCAACGCTCCCCCGATCTGGCCGTTCTGCGCTATATGAACGGCCTCATGGCGAAGATCGACATGGTCAGAAACCTCGGTGTAGTCGCGCACATCGACGCGGGCAAGACCACCGTCTCGGAACGCTTCCTGTTCCACTCCGGCAAGATCCACAAGGTCGGAGAGGTTCACGACGGCGAGACCGAGATGGACTGGATGGACCAGGAGCGCGAGCGCGGCATCACGATCACGGCCGCCGCGACGACGTTCGAGTGGAAGAAGCACGAGATCCACCTGATCGACACGCCGGGCCACGTCGACTTCACGATCGAGGTCGAGCGCAGCTTGCGCGTCCTCGACGGTGCCGTGGTCGTGTTCTGCGGTGTCGCCGGCGTGCAGCCGCAGTCGGAGACCGTCTGGCACCAGGCGGACAAGTTCAAGGTTCCGCGCCTCGCCTTCATCAACAAGCTCGACCGGATCGGCGCATCGTTCCAGGGCGCCGTCGCCGACATCAAGGAGCGCCTCGGTGCGAACGCGGTGCCGATCCAGCTGCCGATCGGTACCGAGGATGCGTTCTCCGGCGCGATCGATCTCGTGCGCATGAAGGCGCACATGTTCACCGGTGACGTCACCGATGTTCCGGAGATCGTCGACATCCCGGCCGACCTCGCCGCGAGTGCGGCCGATGCGCGCGATCAGATGATCCAGTCGCTCGCTGACCTCGACGACGCGATCGCTGTGCCCTACCTCGAGGGCCAGGACATCACGGTCGCGATGCTCGACACCGCGATCCGCAAGGCGACGATCGCCGTGAAGATGGTGCCCGTGCTCGGCGGCACCGCGCTCCGCAACAAGGGCATCCATGGTCTGCTCGACGCGGTGATCGCGTACCTGCCGTCGCCCGCGGACGTCCCCGCGGTCAGCGGCGTCGATCCCCGGAACACGACCGAGCGCGTGACCCGCGCGCCGAAGAACAACGAGCCGTTCGCGGCGCTCGCGTTCAAGATCGCGATGGACGAGGGCCGCAAGGTCGTCTTCATGCGCGTGTTCTCCGGATCGATCGAGGCGGGGCACGAGGTGCTCAACGTCCGCACGAACAAGAAGGAGAAGATCGCGCGGCTGTTCCAGCTCCACGCGAACAAGCGCGAGCGGCTCGACAAGGCAGTCGCCGGCGAGATCGTCGCAGTCGCGGGTCTCAAGGACGCGACCACCGGCGACACGCTATGCGATCCGAAGTCGCCGATCCTGCTCGAGCGCATCGACACCTACGAACCCGTGATCTCGCAGGCCATCGAGGCCGAGAACCAGTCGGCCAAGGAGCGTCTCGACTTCGCGCTCGCGAAGATGGCCGACGAGGATCCAACGTTCCGGTTCCACGAGGACGCTGACACCGGCCAGACGCTGATCCGCGGCATGGGCGAGCTTCACCTCGAGATCATCGTCGACCGCATGAAGCGCGAGTACGGCGTGCAGGCGCGCGCCGGCAAGCCGCAGGTCGTGTATCGCGAGACGATCCTCGGCGAGGGCGATGGCCACGCGGTGTTCGAGCGGTCGCTGGCGACCACCGGCTCCGAGCAGATGATCTACGGCGAGGCGAAGTGCCACGTCCGCGGTCGTCCGCGCGGCACCGGCATGGAGTTCACGAAGACGCTGCCCGCGTCGTCGGTGGTTCCTGCGCACATTGTCGACGCCGCGATGCAGGGTCTCAAGGATGCCGCGTCGAGCGGTCCCGAGGGCTATCCGCTCGAGGACGTCGAGGTCACGCTGACTCAAGTGGTGCTCAAAGAGGGCGCGAACGGCGAGATCGGGTCGCGCGCGGCGGCGGCCGAAGCGTTCCGCCGCGCCATCGGCTCTGCGAAGCCGTCGCGGCTCGAGCCGATCATGGCGGTCGAGGTCACGGTCGACGACGAGTTCCTCGGCACGGTGATCGGCGACCTCACCCAGCGCAAGGGCAACGTGCAGGACGTCGGCTCGCGCGGCGTGAAGCGCGTGGTCGCGGCGCACGTGGCGCTGCGCAACATGTTCGGCTACTCGACGCGGCTGCGCAGCCTGACCGAGGGACGCGCGACGTTCTCGATGCAGTTCAACGCGTACGACACGATGCAAGCCGGCTGATCGATCGATCGCGTACTGACGCGCATATCGAAGCGCTTTTGGAAGTGACCAGTTCGTCGACGGAGTTGGGTCGAAAACTGGAGCCGGGTCGCGCGCGATTCGACGATCATTTTCATGGCTCCTCGTACTGCGAGCGCCGCGAGCCGGGGAGCTCGCCGCGCACCCCTTCCGTTCCAGCTACCCGATCCGATCGCCTCACCGGTGATCAAGTGGGTCGGTGGCAAGACCAAGCTCCTGCCCGAGCTGATCGCGCGGCTCCCCGAGCGATTCAACCGCTATTACGAACCGTTCGTCGGAGGTGCGGCGCTGTTCTTCCGGCTCGCGCCCAAGCAGGCCGTGCTCGCCGATGCGAACGCGGATCTGATCGCGCTGTACTCGGCGATCGCTGCCGATGCCGGTGCGGTGATCCGCCGCTTGCAGCACCACCGCACCGCGCATGATGAGAAGCACTACTACGCGATGCGCGAGAAGTGGAACCAGTACCACGCGACGTGGAGCGACGCGGAGCGCGCCGCGGCGTTCATCTATCTCAACAAGACCTGCTTCAACGGCCTCTGGCGCGTCAACCGCTCCGGCGGCTTCAACGTTCCAATGGGGCGCTACATCGACCCGCCGATCTGCGTGCCCGACACGCTGCGCGCGGCGCAAGCGGTGCTCGCGCATGCCGACCTCCGCCATGCGGACTACCAGACGACGGTGAAGGACGCTGCGCGCGGCGACTTCCTTTACTTCGATCCGCCGTACGATCCGCTGACGGCGACTGCGAGCTTCACGAGCTACAGCGCCGACGGCTTCGGGCCTGACGATCAGCAGGCGCTCGGCGAGACGGCGCGCACGCTCGTGGCGCGCGGCTGCCAGGTCATGCTGTCGAACAGCGACACGCCGTTCATCCGGTCGATCTACAAGGGCTTCCAGATCGATCGCGTGAAGTGCTCGCGCGCGATCAACTCGAACGCCGCCAAGCGTGGCGACGTCGATGAAGTGATTGTCACCGGCGGCTACTAGCCGCGACGTGGGACCGCCTACGCGAGTGCGCCGGTAGCGGCGTACTTCTGCGTGGTCGGGTCGTAGTCGACGAGCGTGCCGACCACGCCTGCCGACTTCGCGATCCGCACGATGTCGTCGCGGTTGCCGCGAACGACCATGCGGGGCTCGGCGCCGTCGAGTGCCGAGGCGGTCACGAACTGCCGCGCCTTCGCGACGTTCTTGAAGACCAGCAAGTAGGTCTGGTCATTGCCGGCGCGCGCCAT
>JAYUYE010001085.1:0-2719 GCA_043752985.1 Myxococcales bacterium | reverse complement strand
CGCCCACGCGATGATCACCGCGTGGAACTCGTTCCTCCTCCGCGGCCAGGCAGCGCACTTCGACGAGCGCCTGTTTCTCGCCAAGCCGCACCCCGGCTCGATTCGCTACGCCGGCTGGGTTCGCTCGGGCCTCGCCTGCACCGCCCGCCCGCCTCTGGTCGCCGGCAAGGTCCAGGACCCATACTCCGTGCGCTGCTCACCGCACGTGGTCGGCGTTCTCCTCGAGATCCTCGACCAGGCGGCCGCCACCGTCGAGATCGAGCTCAACGGCGCCGGTGACAACCCGCTGATGGACGAGGAAACCGGCAACGTGCTGCACGGGGGCAACTTCTACGGCAGCCACATCACGCACGTCGCCGACACGCTCAAGGTCCACGTCGCGCACGCCGCCGAGATTCTCGAGCGCCAGCTCGTGCTCCTCTGCCACTCGACCGTCACCTCGGGGATCCCGACCAACCTCGTCCTCATCGAAGGCCCGACGAAGACCTCGCATCACGGCTTCAAGGCCATCGAGATCCTCGCCTCCTCGCTCGTCGCCGAGGCGATGAAGCAAGCCGCCCCTGCGAGCGTGTTCTCGCGCAGCACCGAGGGTCACAACCAGGACAAGGTCCCGATGGGTCCGATCGCGGCGCGCGACCTCCGCACGATCCAGAACCTCGCCGATCACATGCTCGCGATCTCGATGCTCGCCGCCGCGCAGGCCACCGACGCTGCGAACCGGGCAGCCGAGCTCCCCGCCCCGCTCCGCGCGCTGTACACGGCGATCCGCGAGACCTGCCCGGCCACCGTCGAGGATCAGCGGCACGATGTGCTGATCACCCGCTGCCTCGAGCGGTTCCACGCGGGCGCGCTGCCGATCGGCTAGCTGCGTCTTCGCTGCGAGTGCGTTCGCTCTGAGGTGTGCGCCCCGGCGGCGAAGCCGTCTTCTACCTCTGCTTCGTGGCCTTCGTGTTTGGCGCACGGACGACGAGCGTCACTCGGCCGAGATCGGCCACACGCGCCACGCGACACCGCCGAGCTCGTCGCGCACGACGACGCCGAGCGTTCCCGACTGCGGATCCTCGGGCTCGACGCGCAGGTACGCCTTCGCGAGATCGAAGTCGTGCATCGTGCCCGCCGAGGTCAGCCAGTTGACGACGTAGCTGTCGTCGAACACGACGGCCAGGCGGACGTCGACGGCCGGTGCGACGACGATAGGATCGGTTCCTGTCCGCACGATGCTGTCGATCGTGATCGGGTCGAGCACGGGGTTCTCGGTGCGCTCGCCGAGCCACACGATCTTGAGCCCGGTCTTGATGCGGTCGGGGTTTGCCGGATACGGAAACGTGACGCGAATGCGTAGCGGAACGGGTGCGTCAGCGGCGAGCCCGAGCTCGGTGCGTGCGTTGGCGAGCTCGGTCTCGCCCGGTGCCTCCACGGTCCAGCCGGTGGGGCGCCTCGTGAGGTAGCTCGACAGCGAGGTCGGCTCGACGACGACGGCCGTGTCGGGTTCCGCTTCGAACGGAGGCTCGCCCGCCCGACCGAGGAGTCCATCGAGCCTGGCTTGTTCGCGACTCGCGATCCGCGGCGGCGTGGCGCGGACTGCGATGATGCGGTCGTGGTCGAGCTGCCACGGCAGATCGACATCGTCGCCACAGCCTGCGAGCACGAGCGCGAGCGCAAGGAGGACGGGGGACTTCAAAACACACCTCGCAAGCCGACGGATGGGATCAGCGGCAGCGACTCGAACGCACTCTTCTGCGTGTAGTCGTAGCTGTAGAAGTAGGTGACGACGCTGCGGTCGAGGTAGACGTTTTGCACGTCGAGGAACGCGAGCAGGACGATCGGGCCCCACTTCCACGTGTAGTCAATGCGGACGTCGAGCTGGTGATGGATCGGCGCGCGATCGGAGTTGATGTTGCCCGGCGTCGGAATGTGGAGGTTGCGATCGCTGTCGAACTCCGCGCCGACGATCGGGGTCGCCGGCAGACCGGAGTAGAGCTGGAACCGGCCGCCGAGCTGCCAGTGGCCCTTCTTCCAGCTCAGCGCAGCGTTGAGGCTGTGCGGCTGGTCGTAGTCGAACAGGCGTGGCTTGGCGTCGGGCCCGTCGACGCGCGACGAGTTCGAGTACGAGTAGCCGAGCCAGCCGAACCAGGTGCCGGTGGTCGCCATCGCGAGGAGCTCGAAGCCCTTGCTCTCGCCGCGCCCATTGTTGCCCAGCGAGCCGTCCTGGTTGTGCGTGATCAGCTTCGTTCGATACGTGTAGTACGTCGAGCCCTGGATCCGGAGCCCGAGGAACGGCGTGTACTCGAGCCCCATCGTGAGCTGCTGCGAGCGCTCCGACTTGACGTCCTTCTGCAGGAACTCGGACTGGAATTCAGGCGGGCGGCTGTAGAACCCGCCGTTGAACCGGGCGATCAGCGTCTTTGGCGTGAGCTTGACCTGGAGCTCGCTGCGCGGCTGGACCACCAGCTCGTTCGGGCGGCTGAAGTAGTCGGCGCGCAGGCCGGTCGTGACCCGGAACCGCTCGTCGAAGTCGGCGGCGAGCGAGGTCCAGACGGCATAGTCGGGGAACCAGACCGACCCTTTGAACCGGCTGCTCGTGTCCTTCGGATCGTACGGGGGGAAGGCCTCGCCTTCGCGGCGCTCGAGTGGAATCGCGAGGTCGGTCGTGGAGTGACCGACCTGTGCCTCCGTGCCGCCGGTCCACACGACGTTCTTGAGACCGAACGCCTTCTCT
>JAYUYE010001084.1:0-2722 GCA_043752985.1 Myxococcales bacterium | reverse complement strand
GCTGCGCGCCCAGGGCGCCGAGGGTGATCCGGCCGCCGAGGCCGCCGCGTTCGTGACCGAGGCGGTCGCCACGGCCGAGGATGCGCTTGCCGGCGCGCGTGACATCGTGGCCGAGCAGATCGCTGACACCGCCGAGGTCCGCGCGTTCGTGCGCCGCGAATATGCCGAGCACGGCGAGCTCGTGTCGACCGTGGTTCCCAACAAGAGCGACGAGCCGACGAAGTTCGAGCAGTACTACCAGTTCGGCGAGGCGGTGAAGACGATCCCATCGCACCGGTTCCTCGCGATCCGCCGCGGCGAGGCCGAGGGCGTGCTGCGCGCGCAGGTCATCGTCGACACGCAGAAGGTCGGCGCCGGTATCGAGCGGCTCGCGAACGTCGAGCCTGCGTCGCCGTGGGCCGAGCAGCTCCGGCTCGCGATCGCGGATGCCCTCAAGCGGCTCCTCGCGCCGAGCGTCGAGAACGACGTGCGCGCGGAGCTCAAGCAGCGCTCGGATCTCGCGGCCGTCGATATCTTCGCCGGCAACCTTCGCAACCTCATGCTCGCGGCGCCGCTCGGCTCCGCAGCCGTGATCGGCGTCGACCCGGGCCTGCGTACCGGCTGCAAGTGCGCGGCGATCGACGCGACCGGCAAGTTCCTCGGCACGGTCACCGTGTACATCACGCAGGGCGACGCGCAGCTCGCGAACGCGAAGGAGGACTTCCTCGCCTTCGTACAGAAGTTCAAGCCGCGCGCGATCGCCGTCGGCAACGGGACCGGTGGTCGCGAGGCCGAGCAGTTCGTCAAGCGCGTGCTCGGCGACGCCGGGCTTCGCGATGTTCCCGATGCCCCGTTCGTCGTTCAGGTCAACGAGGCCGGCGCGAGCGTCTACTCAGCCTCCGACCTCGCGCGCGAGGAGTTCCCCGAGCTCGACCTCACGATCCGCGGTGCGATCTCGATCGCGCGCCGGCTCCAGGATCCACTCGCCGAGCTCGTCAAGATCGAGCCCAAGTCGATCGGCGTCGGTCAGTACCAGCACGACGTCAACCAGCCGCTGATCGCGAAGCGCCTCGGTGATGTCGTCGAGGACTGCGTCAACAAGATCGGCGTCGAGCTCAACACCGCGAGCGCGATGCTGCTCGGCTATGTCGCCGGCATCGGCAAGTCGCTCGCAAAGAAGATCGTCGTGCATCGCGACACGAACGGAGCATTCACCACGCGCGCGCAGCTGACCGACGTCGGCGGCCTCGGCCCGAAGGCGTTCGAGCAGGCGGCCGGCTTCCTCCGGATCGCGAATGCCGCACATCCGCTCGATCGCTCCGCCGTGCACCCCGAGCGCTACCCGCTGGTCGAGAAGATGGCGACCGACCTCGGCGTCGAGCTGCCCGCACTGATCGGCAACCAGGAGC
This sequence comes from Myxococcales bacterium, assembly GCA_043752985.1. Lineage (GTDB taxonomy): Bacteria > Myxococcota_A > Polyangia > Haliangiales > Haliangiaceae > JABFXX01. Next base: position 1,334 of record JAYUYE010001084.1, on the reverse strand, counting down.
TCGTCGACAGGATCGATCTCTCCGCGTACGTCAACGGCGACGTCGGCGAGCCGACACTCCGCGACATCATCGCCGAGCTCGCGAAGCCCGGTCGCGATCCGCGCGAGGAGTTCTCGCCACCGAGCTTCCGCGACGACGTGACGTCGATGGAGGATCTCAAGCCCGGCATGGTGCTCGAGGGCATCGTGACGAACGTGACCGCGTTCGGCGCGTTCGTCGATATCGGCGTGCACAACGACGGGCTCGTCCACGTCTCGCAGCTCGCCGAGCAGTTCGTCAAGGATCCGGCCGAGGTGGTCAAGGTCGGCCAGAAGCTGACGGTCCGCGTTCTCGAGGTCGACAACACGCGCAAGCGGATCGCGCTGAGCGCGAAGCGCGGTGGTCAGCCGGCACCACGGCAGCAGCAGCAACCGCGCGGCGATGGTCAGCAGCAGCAGCAGCCCGGTCAGAACCGGCGCGGTGGTCGCGGCGGCGGTGGCGGTAGTGCGCAGCAGCAGCGCGGCGGCAATCAGGGCGGCGGTCCGTGGCAGGGCGGCCAGGCGAATCCCAACCAGGGCGGCGATCTGAACTGGCGCGGCAATCAAGGTGGCGGCAACCAGGGCGGCGATCCGAACTGGCGCGGCAATCAAGGTGGCGGTAACCAGGGCGATCCGAACTGGCGCGGCCATCAAGGTGGCGGCAACCAGGGCGGCGATCCGAACTGGCGCGGCCATCAAGGTGGCGGCAACCAGGGCGGCGGCAACCAGGGCGGCGGCAATCAGGGCGGCGGCAATCAGGGCGGCGGTAATCAGGGCGTCGGCAATCAGGGCGGCGAGCAGAGCCGCCGCGGTGGTCGCGGTCGTGGTCGTGGCGCACAAAGTGGAGCTCAGGGCGCACCGCAGGGTGGAGCGCAGGGCGCGCCCGTGATCGACACGCAGGGCGATGCAGGAATCCAGGCGCAGGGCGGTTCCGACCAGCCAGCGTTGGATCTGCAGGGCGCTACCAATGCGGGCGAGCGCCGGCAGTGGCGCGATCGTCCCGCGGCACAGGGTGATCAGGCACAGGGTGATCAGGCACAGAGTGATCAGGCGCAGGGTGATCAGGCGCAGGGCACGCAGGTGCAAGGTGATGGCGGCGACGCGAGCCAGAGCGCTGGCGTTCAGCGCGGTGCGGATCAGAGCGCCCAGCCGCGCCCGAACCAACGCGGTCCGGGCCGCGGCGGTCAGAACCAGGGCGGACAGAACCAGCGCAGTCGCGGACCGAATCAGGGCGCACCGAACCAGGGCGGTCCGAACCAGGGCGGTCCGAACCAGGGCGGTCCGAACCAGGGCGGCGGTCCGAACCAGGGCGGTCCG
>JAYUYE010001083.1:0-6855 GCA_043752985.1 Myxococcales bacterium | reverse complement strand
AAACGCATCACTCCGAGGCCGGCATCAAGGCCGCCGGGAAGATGCGGATCGAAGGCAAGGAGTACGTCGTGCAGGACGGCGACATCATGCACTTCCTGTTCAACGTCTGAGCTGCGCGCCCGGAGGCCGTCGATCGGGATGGTCGCCCGTCAGCGCGGGCGCCGTGAGTCCGCAGCCGCTGACCATCGTGGTCGCCGCCAGCCGACACAACACTCTCGTCATGGACCTCCATGCGATCCGCGAGGACGGACGGCCCGTGCGAGCCATGTCACGGCAGCGCATGGGATCCGGCCAGTTGCGTCGGCTATGTCGGCGGTTGCCGCCGCCAGCTCGGCGCGGATCTCGGGCGCCCGGGCGATCGGGACCTCGTAGCTTGCGCCGAGGAAGGCCCAGACCTCGTCGAAGCTGCCTCCGAGGTCGAGCTCCCAGCGCTCGAACGCAGTCGCGCCCCAGCCCGGGAACAGAATGCGCCACCCCTCCTCGGTGCGCGCGCGGTGATCGCCGAGTCGCGGTGCGCTCGGCGTGTGGCGGCCGAGGATGGTCAGGAACCGGTGGAACGCGTCGTCGCCGGTTGCGGTGGGACCACCCCCGAGGAGCGCGAGGAAGGGACCGCCCGGAACGAGCACGCGCGTGAGCTCGCCGACCACGGTCTCGATGTCGTCGAACAGCATGAACCCGAGATGGCAGGCGCACGCATCGAAGCTCGCGGCTGCGAAGGGTAGCGCCTGCGCCCTGCCCTGCACCATCCGCAACGGGCTTGCGACCGCGGCCGCAAGCTCCTCGCGCGAGAAATCGACCCCGACCGCCGTGGGCGGAAGGTGCGCCAGCAGCAAGCCGTCACCACACGCGAGGTCGAGCACGCGCGCGGCCGGTGGCACCCGCGCGGCCATCCGCGGGTAGCTGCCCGCGCGGCCGAACGCCTTCCCGGTGATCCCCGGGTTCCGCGCGTGGAACCCGCGCACAAAGGCCTCGCGCTCGCTCACGCGCGATACGATACCTCGTCGTGCTGTCCGGCTTGCTGATGGTCACGCTGGCCGCCGCTTCATGGGGAACCTGGAGCCTGTTCCTGCGCCCGACCGGCCTGCCCGCCGAGGCGACCACGCCCGTGATCTTCATCGTGATGGGGCTCGTCACCTTGCCGCTCGCGCTGCGCGGTCCGCGCTCGGTCTGGGACAGGAAGACGATCGGCCTCCTGTTCGCGAACTCCGCGTTCGATGCGCTCAACATCATCACGTTCTTCGCGGCGATCCAGGCGACTACCATCGCGATCGCGGTGCTCACGCACTACGTCGCTCCGATCCTGATCGCGCTCGCGGCTCCGTACATCGATCGCGTGCGCACACCGGGGGCGCGGCCCGCAGCAGTGATCGCGCTGTTCGGGCTGATCGTGATCCTCGAACCGTGGAGTGAAGCGGCGCCGGGTGCGTTGAAGGGAACGCTCCTCGGCGTGACCTCCGCGATCTGTTACGCGGGCAACATGTTCACGGTGCGCCGGCTCGCCGAGCGGATCGGTGCGCCGCGCGCAATGTCCTATCACTCGCTGATCGTCGCGGTCCTCGCTGCGCCGCTGCTCGTGATCAACGCCGACATGATCAGCGCCGCGGACCTCGCGCTCCTGTCGATCGGCGCGGCCACCATCGGCGCGGGCTCGGGGATGGTGTTCGCGGTCGGCCTGATCCGGGTCGGCAGCGCGCGTGCGGCGGTTCTCACGTTCGCAGAGCCGATCGTCGCGATCGCGGTCGGCGTCCTCGCCTGGCATGAGCCCATGCGCCCACTCGCGATTGTTGGCGGCGGACTGGTCCTCGGTGCCGGCATCTACGTTGCACGTAACGCGGCCACATCATGACCACGTTGCCGCGCGTCACCATCGCAATGCCCGCCTACAACGAGGAGACCTACATCGAGACCTGCATCGCGAGCGTCCAAGAGCAGGACTACCCTCGCGACCTCATCGAGATCCTCGTTGCCGATGGTCGGTCCACCGACCGCACCCGGGAGATCCTCGCACGCCTCACCGCGTCAGATCCGCGCATCCAGATGATCGACAACCCCGACAAGATCCAGGCGGCGGGACTGGGGCAGATCGTCAAGCAGGCCACCGGCGACGTCATTGTACGAATGGACGTTCACTGCGAGTACGCTCCCGACTACGTCCGCACGTGCGTCGAGGCGCTCGAGAAGACCGGTGCCGACAACGTCGGCGGTGCGCAGCGCGCCAAAGCCAAGACATTCTTTCAGCGCGCCCTGTGCGCCGCGCTCAACAGCCCGCTCGCGACCGGCGGGGTCAAGTACCGCCACGAAGGTGGCGAGGGCTTCGTCGACACGGTGTTCCTTGGTGCATTCCGCCGGCGCGTGTTCGAGACCGTCGGCATGTGGGACCCCAAGGCGATCACGAACGAGGACTCCGAGCTCAATCAGCGCATCCTCGAGTCCGGCGGCAAGATCTTCCTGTCCAGGGACATCAAGGTCCACTACTACCCACGCGACTCGTTCAAGAAGCTCGCGGTGCAGTACTTCCGCTACGGCAAGGGCCGCGCGCGCACGCTGATCAAGCTCGGCAAGTACCCGACCATCCGGCCACTGGGCCCGTTCCTCCTCGTCACGGGGCTGGCCGCCACGCTGCTGCTTCCGCCGCTGTGGCCGGTTGCGCCGATCGCATTCGCGACCTACGCCCTGGCGACCGGTGCGGAGGCCGTGCGCGTGGGCAAGCCGCTGAGCGCCGCCGCGATCCCGATGGTGTGGGCGATGTTCCCGACCCTGCACGCTTCGCACGCCGCCGGCTTCTGGGCCGGCCTGCTCCAGTACCTGCGCGCGCCGGACTGGACCGACGCGCACGACGTGATCGACACGAAGCGCGCTGCGCTCCGCGCGATCTAACTAATCGAGCGGCAAGAGCGCGCGACCGTCGGAGATCCGGATCATCTCCCGCGAGACCGCGAGCTGCACGCCCTCGGCGATCCGCGCCGTGACCTGCTCGGTGAGCCGCGGGAATCCGAGGAGGCGAGCCGAGTCGCGGACGAGCTCGTTCGCCATGATCCCATGCGCGCGCTCGACCACGATCCGCGCTGCGGCTGCCAGCTCCGAGAGCGGAACCTCGGCGATCTCGCGGCGTGCCGTGGGTCCGTGCCCCGCGACGCGCACTGCCGGAACTGCATCGGGGTCCTGATCGAGACGCCACACCACCTGCTGCTCGTCGCCATACCGGCCGCGGCCGCTCAGTGCGGTGCGAACCTGATCGGTGACCCGCTGGGTGACCCGGCCGATGCCGAAGTAACCACCGACGCGGCGCGCGAGCAGATCGACGTGCATCGGCGCTTCGGCAGCGAGCACCTGCTCGACGACCTTGCCGAGCTCGGCGAGGTGGCGTGGTGCGAACAGATCATCGGGGGTGCGGCGTCCGTTCGGGATCGCAGCCGCGGTGTACGGACCGATCACGATCGCTCCGCGCTTGATGCGGATCCGCGTCGGTGTGGTGTTGCCCTCGAGCGCGGAGATCGGGGTTGCCTCCGTCGGTCCCGATCCTGATGCGAGCAGGATCTCGGCGGCCTTCGGCGGAATCTGGACAATCGGCGCCGAGCCAGCGGCGATCCGGCCCACGGTGAGCGGACCCGAAGCATCGCCATCGCGTCGCGCGTATAGCAGGCCACTCGGCCGGCTCGACCGCGCCTTGACCGGCGCGACGGGCGCCCGGCGCTGCCGGCTCGCAGCGATCGCGGTGACGATCGCGCCGTGCGCGCGCTGGGTCTCGCGCTCGGCGTCGGCCCACCAGTCGAGCCCCCACACCCGATGCAGCCGCCAGCCGAGCTGCGCGAGGACCTGCGGGCGCAGGCGATCACGATCGCGGGCAGCGGTCGCGCTCGCGTACGCCGTGCCGTCATGCTCGATCGCGAGCACGTAGCGATCGTTGTCGTTTGGATCGACGACCGCGAGGTCGACCTTGTACGCCCCGCAGCCGATCTGATGCCGGACCGTCCAACCCCGCTCGATCAGGGCGCGCGCGATCGCGGCCGTGATCGGGCTCGCGGGCGGGGCCTCGTCGGTCGACCGCGCGGCTCTACCCCCCGTGCGAGCGAACCCGAGCAACGCGGCGAGCTCGCGCACTCCGGCCGGTGCGTCGTCGTGCAGGTCCTCGGGCGCGAAGCTCGAGAACACGACGAGCTGCTCGCGCGCGCGTGTGATCGCGACGGTCAGCGCGTGCTCGCCACCGGGCTCCGACAGCGGGCCGAGATCCATCGTGAGGACGCCACCCGGATCCGGCGCATAGCCGATCGAGACGAGTACGACATCGCGCTCGTCACCGTGGATCGCGCCGACCTGCTTGATCAGCAACGGCTCGAACGCCGCTGCCGCATCAACGGGGGGCTCGATCAACGCGTCGAGCGTAGGGTCCTCGCGGCGGGCCGCGTCGACGAGGTCCTCGATCAGCTCCTGCTGCGCGGCCGACATCGTGACGATCGCGATCGAGCGCGTGCGCTGCAACGGATCGCGGAGCCGCGCCAGGACATCGGCGACGACCGCCTCCGCCTCCATCACGTTCTGCCTGGTGCCATCGCGATCGTAGGTACCTTCGACGCGGCGCCACGAGATGCCGAGATCCGGAGAGCTCTGCGCTGTGGGGAACACCTGGAGGCGATTGGCGTACGACCGCTCATTCGCGAACGCGATCAGGTCTTCGTGCCTGCTGCGGTAGTGCCACGCCAGCCGCAGCACGGGGAGCTTCGCCACGATCGCAGCGCCGTAGACGCCACCCGGCGGTTCGCCACCGACGATCACCGCGGACGTCCCACGCGATAGAGCACCGATCGCGACCGGGATTGGCAGCTGCGCCGCTTGATCGAGCACCACAACATCGAACTTCGGCAGCGACGGATCGAGGAGCTGCGCGGCGGCGAGCGGGCTCATCAGCAGAGCCGGCGCCAGCCGGGGCAGCACGGTCGGGAGGGCCGTGAGGAGGTCGCGCAGCGGACGCACCTGGCGATTGCCGCGGAGCTTCTCGAGCTCGCTCATCAGGATCGCGAGCTCACCGCTGGCATCCACGGAGCTCGGATCGTGCGGCTTCACCGCGCGCGGGACGCGATCGGCGAGCCGAACCAGCGTACGGGCACGGGCGAGCGCGAGTGCGCCGCGATCGAGGTCCGCGAACGCGGAGACCTGCGCGTGGTGCGAGGCACCGTGGAATCGTGCGAGCGCCGGCGTCTCCGTGATCTCGGCGTCGGCCCACGCGAGCAGCGTGGCGCGCTCCCAGGCGTGCGCGAGCTCGGCCGCACCGAGGTCACCGCGCTCGATCGCCGCGACCGCGGGGCCGACTCCGACCGCGAGCGCCGCGCGCCGCATGGTGTGGAACGTGACCCAGTCGCGCAGTGAATCGACGGCGTGGCGCAGCGTCTCGACACGCTCGCGCAACGCGCCGAGATGGTCCTCGCCAGCGCCGAGCGTGGCGGCATCGATCCCGACCGCATCGCAGAGCCGAGCGAGCGAGGGAATCCATCGCGCGACCGCGGTCGCGAGCGCGAAGAAAGGGGCCGTCACCGCATGTCGAGGGTCCACCTCGTGGGGGCCAGCGAGCACTGCGTCGGGTGCCGAGCCAGCGGGACCCGCGGCGACCTGCGCGACCAGTGCGCGCCACGCAGCCGAGCGACCCTGATCGCCACCGATCACGTCGGTCGTGTCGAACGCTCGGCGCAGCTCGGCGGCCCACGCCACAGCGGCATCTACCTTCGGTAGATCGAGGCCGAGCGGGAACGCCTCGGGCCCCCCCCCGGAAGGGAAATCACCGGAGTCACTCCGGTGACCGGGGGAGAGGTCACCGAACCAGCGCTTCGCGGGCTCTGCAGCCGCGAGCAAGGCCGCGCGGCATGCACGCTCGGCGATGACCGCCTCGAGGGCGGTGATCATGGCATCGTCACTCGACAGCTGCGCGGGCTGTGCAGCGGCACGAACCTCGGCGCGCGCGGTGCGCAGCGCGACGTAGCGCAGCGGCGCCACGCTCGCGGTCCACTTGCGAAGCTGCGCCCACAGTGCGGGCGCGTCGAGGTTTGCGACCGCCTCGGTGAACCAGTCCTCGACCTCGGTCGCGAGTGCGCGATGCTTGTGCGCGAGAACGAGGAACGTCATCGGATCGCGGGGGACCTCGATGGTTCCGGTACCGCGTGCGCGGATCAGGGCGACCCGCTCGCTGATGTCGTCACCGCGGCCGCTGCGGATCTGCGTGAGCAATTCGGCGCCCGGGCGCGGCGATGCTGCCGCGAGTGCCGCCAGCGCACCGAGAGCTTGCAGCTGATCGCGCGTACGTCCCACGAAACCAGGGACCAGCCCGGCCACTTCGCGGACGGCGACACCGAGTGCAGCGACTGCCTCGGCGGTCTCGTCGAGCGCCGCGATCGCGCGGTCGCGGACGTCGAGCGTCGGCCCCGACAACGGGCATTCGATCGCCGATGCGCGCCACGGGTGCGTTGCCACCGGCTCGACCGGAATAGCGGCGGCCGCGAGGTGCTCGACCGCGATCCGGCGGCGGTCGAGAGTCGCGCGATCGAGACCGACTGCATCCCGCTCGGCGAGCGCAGCGCGCGGCGTGGTCCGCAGCTCGACGAGCCGCCCCATGACGTCGTGCATCGATCGGCCGAACGGGCCGACCTTGTGCAGAGCCGCAACGTGCGCGTCCAGAGCGATCCTCAACTCCGCGAGCCGGGCATCGTCTCCGCTCGGTCCCGCGCCTGGACGGAATGCCCGCTCGAGGACGCGGGTCAGCCGCGTGAGCGCCACATCGGGGCTCGCCTTGCCGCCGTGGAGCTCGAGGCAGAACTCTCCGAGTCCGACCGCGGCGAGCCGCTGATGAACGACCTCGAGCGCGGCGAT
>JAYUYE010001082.1:0-6857 GCA_043752985.1 Myxococcales bacterium | reverse complement strand
ACGACCTGCCCGACGCGGGGACGGATGAGCGGGTCGGAGACCGTCGACATTAAGGGAGCCGTGGTCCGGTGGCTGCCACGCGCGAGGCCGCCGCGCTCCGCAAGCGGCCGTGACAGCGCTAGACTGAGGGTGCCGTGGGAAGACTCGACGATATTATCGCCCGCAACAAGAACCCGAAGCGGTTCGGCGAGCGAGCGACCATAGGCATCGGCCTCGGCGTCTTCATTCTGTTCATCCTGTTCGCGATGGTCTGCACGAACCTCGGCAAGCGTCCCGAGGAGACCGGTCCGCCGCGGATCGATCCGACCGACAAGCGCGTCGACGACGTCCGGTTCGGCACCCCACGAAAGCCCGCGGGCAGCGCGACGAAGTGATCACCTCGTGTGGCCGGGTCCGCCGTTGACCTTCATTGGAGTCGATAGGTCTCGATCAGCTCCGCCGCGGACGCGCCGATCGGCTTCCCGTCGCACTCGCACAGCGCGCCATGGCTGTTTTGGCCGGGCGAGTCGATGAAGCACGGCGAATTGCTCTCGACCCACGCGAATTGCTCCCGCCCGGACTCGGGCTGGCTGCCACCGTCGTTGGGCTCCGCGGGCCGGCACCAGTAGGAGGGGAGAGCCGCATCGCCGGTCGTGATCCAGGCTGCGTCCGGGGCAGCTGCGTTGGAGCGTTGCACGGCTCCAACCCACGCTTGTAGGTTGTCGGGCAGCGCTTCGAGATACGCTCGAACCGCGGCGATTTCTTCGAGGTCATCGAGCGCTACGAGGTGCGTGGCGCCCGGGAGATCGTTGTCGCAGTCGTCGGACTGCGACCACATGGCGTTCCCGATCTTGATGACCCGGTAGCGCGACTGCTGGTTCACCAGCGGGACGTCGTACGTGCTCGGGCACAGCGCGGTGTCGAAGCCTGCATCGAGGGCGGCGTCGGGAACTCGAGGCGAGAGCTGGAACACCACATCACAGCCCGCCAGGAGCCACACGACAGCCAGCCGGAATAGCGCACCACGCATGGCCCACGATCGTAGCACCGAAGATCACGCGCGCGTCACGACGTGCGGCCGTAGCGATCTTCTAGGCGAACGACGTCGTCGAGCTCGGGCGTCGAGACCTCGAGGACGTCGGTGTCCTCGATTGCGACCATCCGGTGGCGCAGACTCGGGGTGATATGAAATGGCTCGCGCGGATGAAGCTCGCGCGTCATCGGCGCTTCACCCTCGGTAAAGTACGTCAGCTCCAGCCGGCCGGTGAGGACCATGATGGTCTCGTCCTTGATCCGGTGGAACTGCAGCGAGAGCGCCTCGCCCGCCTTGATGTGGAGGATCTTGCCGACGTAGGCGGCGGTCTTCGCCCAGATCAGCTCGTGACCCCAGGGCTTATCGACGACCGTCGACATTACTTCTTGGGCGGAGTCTTCGGAGCGGGCGCGGCGCTGCCCGCGCCGGCCGGAGGAGCTTTCGGCGTGTCGAGCGTTCCGGTCGCCCCGGGATCGAGCTGCGTCGGCATCTCGATCTTCGGACGTGCACCCGGGATCTCCTCGCGGCGATCGACCTTCCCGTCGAAGTCGTCGTCGTAGAGGATCGCGAGAAGGATCGTGTCCTTGTACTGCTCCCACAGGTCGGGCTGGCCGTCGCTGTTGCGATCCTGGCGCACGCTCGTGAGGTTACCGGCGGAGTCGTAGATCTCTTTGACGTCGAACTTGCCGTCGAAGTCGGTATCGCGCTCGACCTCCGCCTTCTGGTTGACCTTGCTGTCGTAGACCGCGCTCATGTCCCACTTGCCGTCGTAGTCGAGGTCCGCCTTCTCGAACAACGTGGCGCCCTTCGGGTTGTAGGCGACGACCCAGTCCTTGCGACCGTCGTGGTCGAAGTCGATCTGCTTGCAGCTCATGAACTCGACCTTGGTGCCGCCCTCGTCGGAGCTCTTGTAGAGGCGCCAGACGTCGGGACGGTTGTCCTTGTTGAGGTCGTAGGTGACGACGTTCTTGCCGTTCGTGTCACAGAGCGTCGGATCGACCTTCGGCGACGTCGCGTCGGCCGTGCTGGCCGGCGTGGTCTTGTTATCCTTGCCTTTACCGCCGCAGCCGAGCCCAACGGACGCGAACAGCGCAGACGACAACACGACGAGTTTCAGAAGCTTCGACATGACCCGCCGAGATTAATCGGGCGGACTCGCTGCTGCAACCGTTTGACCGTCCTCATATGGTCACGTAGGGTCACGCAGCCGTGCCTCGCAAGAAGATCTCGACCACCGTCTACATCACGCCTGAGCAGGATGAGCGGCTCAAGGCGCTGCACGGGCGGACGAAAGTGCCTGTTGCCGAGTACATCCGGCAGGGCATCGATCTCGTTCTCGAGAAGTACCGCGATCAGCTGCCGGGGCAGGTCGACCTGCGACTCGGATCACGCTAACTATCCGAACCCCCTCGTCATGTCGTTCCCCCTCGAGCGTATCCGTAACTTCTCGATCATCGCGCACATCGATCACGGCAAGACGACCCTCGCGGATCGCATCCTCGATGAGTGCGGAGCTGTCAGCGTGCGCGAGCAGCAAGCGCAGATGCTCGACTCGATGGAGCTCGAGCGCGAGCGCGGTATCACCATCAAGGCGCAGTCGGTCCAGCTCCACTTCAAGGCGAAGGACGGACTCGTCTATCAGTTTCACCTGATCGACACGCCGGGCCACGTCGACTTCCACTACGAGGTTTCGCGCTCGCTCGCCGCTTGCGAGGGCGCCTTGCTCGTCGTCGATGCCGCGCAGGGCGTCGAGGCGCAGACGCTCGCCAACGTCTACGTCGCGCTCGACAACAACCTCGACATCGTCCCGGTGCTCAACAAGATCGATCTCCCGGTCGCGCGGCCCGACTGGGTCAAGGCGCAGATCGAGGACATGATCGGGCTCGACGCGTCGAACGCGCTGCTCGTGTCGGCGAAGACCGGCATCGGCGTCCACGACATGCTCGAGGCGATCGTCGAGCGGATTCCGCCGCCGAAGGGCGACCGCGACGCTCCGCTGTCCGCGCTGATCTTTGACAGCTGGTACGACCAGTTCCGCGGCGTCGTCGTGCTCGTCCGCGTCATGCAGGGCCGGATCAAGAAGGGCCAGAAGCTCCGGTTCTGGGCGACCGACGTGACCTACGACTGCCAGATGACGGCGGTCCGCAAGCCCGCGCTGTTCGAGGTCGAGGAGATCGAGGCAGGGCAGGTCGGCATCGTCTCCGCGGCGATCAAGGACATCGCGCACGCTCGCGTCGGCGATACGGTCACCGACGCGAACAACCCGTGCGCCGAGCCGCTCAAGGGTTTCAAGCTCGTCAAGCCGATGGTGTTCGCGGGTCTGTTTCCGGTCGACAACGAGGACTACCAGGATCTCAAGGACGCGCTCGGCAAGCTCGTGCTCAACGACGCGAGCGTCACCTACGAGCCCGAGACCTCGCTCGCACTCGGCTTCGGCTTCCGCACCGGCTTCCTCGGTCTCCTCCACATGGAGATCATCCAGGAGCGGCTCGAGCGCGAGTTCAACCTCAACCTGATCGTGACCGCACCGAGCGTGCGCTACCGGATCCACGTGCCGGGCGGCGAGATCATGGAGGTCGACAACCCGGCCAAGGTCCCCGACCAGGGCAAGGTCGAAACGATCGAGGAGCCGATCATCACGGCGACCGTGCACTTGCCGCAGGAGTACGTCGGTCCGATCATGCAGCTGTGCCAGGAGCGCCGTGGCGTCCAGCAGGGCCTGCATTACGACCCGGGTGGCCGGGTCCGGGTTGTCTACGAGATGCCGCTGGCAGAGATCGTGTTCGGGTTCTACGATCGACTCAAGACGATGTCGCGCGGCTATGCGTCCCTCGACTACGAGCCGGCCGGCTATCGCAACGCGGATCTGATCCGGCTCGACGTGCTGATCAACGGCGAGCGCGTCGATGCGCTGTCGATCATCTCGCACCGCGACACCGCCTATCACCGCGGCGTCGAGCTGTGCACGAAGATGAAGGACGTGGTGCCGCGGCAGATGTTCGACGTCGCGATCCAGGCTGCGATCGGGAGCCGCGTGATCTCGCGAACCACGGTGAAGGCGATCCGCAAGGACGTCACCGCGAAGTGCTACGGCGGCGATATCTCGCGCAAGAAGAAGCTCCTCGACAAGCAGAAGGAGGGCAAGAAGCGCATGAAGTCGGTCGGCTCCGTAGAGCTGCCGCAGGAAGCGTTCTTGACCATCCTCAAGGTCGACTGACCGGCGTCGCCTGACGATGCGCGCCGCCACGCTCGATCGGAGGGTTCGCAGGGAAGCGCGGCTCCTCGTGCGTGACGCGCGGGCGGCGCTGCACGTGAAGCCGGGCCTGGCCGGAAAGGCCGGCGACCTCACCGAAGTCACCGACGAGGTCGATCGCGGGCTGACCGAGAACGATCTGCAGCGCGTCCGCCGCTCGCTCCCCGCGCTCGACGCACTGGTCGACGAGCTCGTGAAGCCGTCACCGAAGTCGACCACGCGCGATTACGTCGAATCGATCGGCTTTGCCATCTTGATCGCCCTCGCGTTGCGAGCGTGCGTGATCGAGGCGTTCAAGATTCCTTCGAGCTCGATGTATCCGACGCTCGAGATCGGTGACCACATCTTCGTCAACAAGTTCATCTACGGCGTCCGCATCCCGTGGACCACCAAGAAGTTCTTCCAGATTCGCGAGCCGGAGCGCGGCGAGGTCATCGTGTTCATGCAGCCGTGCGAGCCAGAGCGCGACTACATCAAGCGGGTCGTCGCACTCGCGAACGACACCGTCGAGGTCCGCTGCAACGTCGTCTACGTCAATGGCGTCGACGTCAAGAACGAGCTGATCGAGGGCGAGTCCTGTCGCTATGACGACTACGACGACGACAACAAGAAATGGTACCCGCGCGTGTGCAGCCGCTATCGAGAGACCGTCGGTGGCCTCTCGTACGACGTGTATCACGACGCCGACCGGCCGCTCCGCGACGAGCGCCTGAAGACCGGCGGGCTGCTGCACGGCGATGATCGCGACTTTCCGCGCCTCGACGGCATCCGCCTGCCGCCGAGCTGCTCGACCCACCCTGACGGCGAGCCGCTCGCGGCGCCGAACCAGAAGCCGGGCAAGCTCGCCGAGGACAAGCCCGGGGCGTCCGCGGGAGTCTGCGAGCGCCAGCTCCACTACATCGTCCCGGAGGGCCACGTGTTCGTGATGGGCGACAACCGCGCTAACTCGAATGATTCGCGCGTCTGGGGATCGGTCCCGATCGAGAACATCAAGGGTAAGGCACTCTTCATCTGGCTCTCGTACAGTCACTGGGACCTGACCGACTGGTCGGGCATCCGGTTCCACCGCGTCGGAAACTACGTCCACTGATATGCGCGCCACCCGCCTCGATCGTCGCGTCCGCAAGGAAGCCACAGCGCTGCTCCGCGAAGCTCGCGCTGCGCTCCTCCACAAGCCCGACCTCAAGGGCAAAGCGGGCGAGCTCGGCCCGGTCAGCAAGGACATGGAGCGCGCGCTCACCGATGGCGACTTCGTCGCCGTGCGGCGTCACCTGCCGATCCTCGACTCGCTGGTCGACGAGCTGGTCAAGCGGCCGACCAAGTCCGGCATGGGCGAGCGCGTCGAGTCGCTCGTCGCCGCGGTTATGCTCGCGCTGCTGCTGCGCGCGTTCGTCGTCGAGGCGTTCAAGATCCCGTCGAGCTCGATGTATCCGACGCTCGAGATCGGTGATCACATCTTCGTCAACAAGTTCATCTATGGCCTCCGGATCCCGTGGACGAGCACGAAGTTCCTCGAGCCTCGCGGCCCCAAGCGCGGCGAGGTCATCGTGTTCATGATGCCGTGCGACCCCGACCGCGACTACATCAAGCGCGTCGTCGCGACCGCTGGCGACACCGTCGAGGTCCGCTGCGACCTGGTCCACGTCAACGGCGTGGCCGTTCCATCGCGGCTCGTCGAGGGCGAGTGCGGCTACGAGGACAATCAGAACGGCGCCTGGGAGCCCAAATCCTGCAGCCGCTACCGCGAGACTGTTGGCGACGAGACCTACGACACCTATCACTCGGTTCTTCGGCCGGAGCACGAACCCGAGCCGAACCTTGGCAAGGACTTCCCGACGCCGGGCAATCCGCCGGTCAGCTGCGCGTCGGATCAGGGCGGGCAGCCCGCAAAGAACCAGGCGGTCGGTACCGTCGTCGAGACCAATCCGAACGCGGTCGGCTGCGATCTACGCCTCCATTATGTCGTGCCCGAGGGTCACGTGTTCGTGATGGGCGACAACCGCGCAAACTCGAACGACTCGCGGTTCTGGGGCTCGGTGCCGCTCGATAACATCAAGGGCAAGGCGCTGTTCATCTGGCTCTCGGTCCACGACGGCATCTTCGACTTCGCCGGGATGCGCTGGAACCGCATCGGCGATTTTGTCGACTAGGCGGCGACGGATCGCTACTGCTTCTTCGGCGGAATCGCGAGCTGCTTGAACACGGTCGTCATGGCGTCAGCGATCGCGGCCTCGGACGCCTGATCCCAGGCGTACTCCTTGTCGCGATCGCGGATCTTCTTGCCGACCTCGAGCTTGATCGTCGCTTGCCCGTCGCCGGTGAACCCCATCGTCCTTCCCGGGATGGTCTCGCCGAGGAGATGAACACCGATCCGGACGATGAGCCGCTGGGTGCCAGGCTTGGACTCCATCGGCTCGATGGTCAGCGTCGCCTCGGTGATCTCCACGGTGACAAGGAAGGCACTGGCGATGCCCTTCTTGGTGAGGAGCTTGCGGTAGGCGTCGGGCTTCGCGATCGGATCGGGAGCGCCGTTGAGCTTCGCCACCAGCTGCGGGTGCGTCTCGAAGGTCTTCTTGACGGTTGCCTCGACCC
>JAYUYE010001081.1:0-2734 GCA_043752985.1 Myxococcales bacterium | reverse complement strand
GGGGGTGGAGGGTGAGCGCTATCGAACGCTACGGGGCGAACGGTGCACGATAACCGCCGCCATCGAAATCGACAAACACGGGTGAGGTCAGTGCGGTGGCGGCTGCACCTTTGCCGATGAGGGCTGTTCTGATCATCGTGAAGTCGCCGCTCATGATCGCGGCGCGGGTCGTGTCGTCGACCGTGCCGTTGTTGAGGAGCAGCGGAAACACCCCCCGGTCACCGCGGACGCGGAACACGAGCCACGCATCGGTGCCGGTCCGACCGGCGCGGGTGACGATGTCCTGGGCATCGAGGATGACCGTCACCGTGGCCTCGTAGCGCCGGTAGCTGCCCGGGCCGGAGACCGCTGCGAGCTGGACGACCATGGGCTCGGCAGCAAGCGCGGCGGTCCTGCAGGGATCCTTTGCCGCCAGGCCCGCGAGCGCCCGCGACGTCCAGCACTTGAGCGGCGTCAGCGTGCTGTCACCGCCAACCACCGGATCCGGCGTGGTGTTCGCGAACACCTCGAGCGTGTCGAACTCGGCCCAGTCCGGCGACGTGATCGTCACCGTGAGAGTGATCGGGGCGGTGGCCGCGATCGGAAACGCACGACCGAGCGCGTTCACGGTTCCGACCTTGACGTCGATCATCGGTCCATTGGTCACCACGACGTCGCGCGGCGTGTTGTTCGCGCCGGTCTGGGTCTGCAGGGCGGCATCCACCGCGGTGCCATTGTCGATCGCGGTCGCGGAGTCGTCGCCGACGCGGAGGTACGTGCGCGGCATGCCCACCGGGTCGGAGATCGCGACGTGAGTATCGCTGTTGCCGGCGGGGGTGACGAACAGGCCGAGCGACAGCATCGCGAGCCAGTCGCGCATCACCGAGTCGAGCGACTTGTTCTCGCGTAGACCGTCGCCGTTGGAGTCGGCCATCGCGAAGCCGTTCCAGATCTCGAGGCCGTTGAACTGATCGCTCCACAGCGACTCGCCGGGGAGGCGGAGCCAGTCGTTCGGCACACTCGAGTCGAGGTAGTCGCCGAAGATCGTCCGGTTCGTGTAGTCGTACTTGACGTTCGCCCGCGACCACGCGGCCTGAAACTCGGTGAACCCCGAGCCGCGGGGATGGTTGACCTGGACCATCTGTGCGCCTCGCGCGCGCATCGCGTCGTAGATCTCGCCCGGGAGCATCGCGAAGCCATCGCGACCGCGGCCCCAGTCGATCGCACCCTTGTTCGGCGAGTCGTTGTCCGGCACGAGCGGCCACGCATTGTAGTGACCGTGGGCGAACGGCGTGACCTCGATGCCGGGCAACGCGCGGACGAGGCGGCGCAGCCCCATGCGCTCGATGATCGGCTGGAGGTCCGCGACGTAGTCGTGGTCGGTGACCGCGAACATCTCGGTACCCGCCGAGACCGCCGACCGGATCCGCTCCTCGCTCGTGACGGTGGAGTCGGGCGAACCGATCTGATGGATGTGCCAGTCGGTGCTGAGGTAGCCCGGCGACGGATTGACCTGCTTGAGCGTGAACGTGACCGTGCCGCTCGCGCTGACCGCCTGTGACGCGACCGACCACTCGGTACCGCGCGACGCGTAGATCCGATACGAACCGCCGGCGGGGAGGTAGAGCGGAGCGTCGACGCCATCGCCGATGTCGGTCGTGGTGCCGTGGATCGCGTGCTGCTGGGTCACGACGAACGGGAGCCGATCGTAGGTCTCGAACACGCGCTGATCCGGGAATGCCGCGTGATCACCGAACACCAGCAACCGGCCCGGAATCGCCAGCGAGGTTGCCTGGTCGAGGATCTGGAAATCGACCTTGATCGGGGAAGGCACGGTGAAGTTGACGGTGTCCGCGACCGGGAGGGCCGCGGACCGTCCGACGTTCTTGACCTCGGCACGGAGCAGGAGGTTGCCTGCCGCCGTCGCGACCTGACCGGAGAACGAGCCGTCCATGGCGACGTCGAGGTAGGAGATCACCTTATCGTCGGGTTGACCGTCGTTGTCGGCATCGAGGTCGGCCGCGTCGAGCTGGCCGTTGCCGTTGCCATCGACGTACACGCCGACGCGCGCCCCCGTTGCCGCGCCGCCCGCGCTCATCATGACCCGGCCCGCCACCGGACGCAGCACCTCGCCATTGCCGGCGCGGAACACCTCGTCCACGGCGGATGCGTCTCGGCCGACCACGAGGTCGTAGCTCTGGAGGACGCCCTTGCCGCCGTCCATCTGGAGGTAGAACGTCTCGGGCTTGAGGATGTCGAGGACCGACGAGTTGCCGTCGAGCAGGATCGACACGCCGGCGATCACGGTCTGCGTGTGGACGGTCGGAAGCTCGTGGCGTGGGATCACGCCGTAGGCCACACCCGGGCCTTGATAGAGCACGAAGTCGATCGGCTGCGGCTTGGACAGCGACGTCAGCTGCGAGATGTCAGCGCGCTGGAAACCGCGCGCGTTGGTCCAGCCCTCGGTGAAGCCGCCGGTATCGGCGAGCGTGCCGAGCGGGCTCGCGATCCTGTCGGAGCCCGGGTTGTAGAGCGAGTGATGAACGCCGAGGACATTCGAGCCAGGCTCGAGGATGTACGTCGTCGCGCAGCCGACGTTGTCGTCGATGTCCGGATCGACCTCGGGGCCGACCGGGAACACGCCGATGCCGCGGATGTTGATGAAGTCGTTGTTGCCGCTCTTGCCGACCGCGCGCAGCACGGCAGGGCCGCCCTTCGCGCCGTCGCGCACGATCTCGACTCGATCTGGCTCGCA
>JAYUYE010001080.1:0-2735 GCA_043752985.1 Myxococcales bacterium | reverse complement strand
CGCGCCCGTCGCGTAGACCCCGGGCGCATGCTCGGGGGCGATCCCGCCGATCGCGACCACCGGAACGTCCCCCGCCATGGCAACCGCCGCACGCAGTCCAGTGAGGCCCTGGACGGGGTCGGGGTTCTTCTTGGTTCGGGTCATGAACACCGGACCAAAGCCGAGGTAGTCGGCACCTCCCGCGCGCGCCAGCGTCACCTGCGCGAGGTTGTGCGTCGACACACCGATCCACAGCCGATCCCCGACGATGCGGCGCGCATCGCGCAAGCCAAGATCGGTCTGCCCGAGATGGACGCCATCTGCGCCGGCTGCGAGCGCGACATCGATCCGATCGTTGACGATCAGTGCGGCGCCCACCGCATCACACAGCGTCCGGCACAGCCGTGCGATCCGCACCAGCTCGCCAGCGCCCGGGGGCACGTCGGGCTTGATCCGGATCTGGAGGACCTTCGCGCCCGATCCGAGCAAGGTCCGCGCGAGCTCCTCGTCATCGCGATCGAGAACCGCGTAGAAGCCGGTGATCGCATCGGCGACCTTCATCACCGCATCTGCAGCTCGAGCTGTTCGAGCTCGCGTGCCTTGTCGCGGAGCTGTGCGGCGCGCTCGAACTCGAGGTCCGACGCGGCCTGCCGCATCTCGACACGCAGCTTGTCGATCGCGGAGCGCACCGATTCGAGACTGTCGAGCTTCTTGAGCTCGACGCCCGCGAACTGCGTAGGCTTGCGGCCCTTGGTCGGCAGCGGCACGGCCGGCTGGACGTCGAGGATCGTGCGGCTCGCCGACTTCGGCACGATGCCGTGTTTCTCGTTGAACAGCGCCTGCACCACCCGGCGGCGATTAGTCTCGCTGACCGCGAGCTGAATCGACTGGGTGTTCTTGTCCGCGTACATCAGGACCTTGCCGCGGAGGTTGCGAGCCGCACGGCCGATCGTCTGGATCAGCGAGCGCTCGCTGCGGAGAAAGCCTTCTTTGTCCGCGTCGAGGATACCGACGAGTGACACCTCCGGAATGTCGAGCCCCTCGCGAAGCAGGTTGATGCCGACGAGGACATCGAACTCGCCGCGCCGCAGATCGCGAATGATCTGGATGCGCTCGAGCGTGTCGATGTCCGAGTGCAGGTACTTCACCCGCACGCCGATCTCCCGGTAGTACTCGGTCAGATCCTCTGCCATCCGCTTTGTCAGCGTGGTGACCAGGACCCTGTCGCCCACGCTGACGCGCTCGCGGATCTCGGCGAGCAAGTCGTCGACCTGGTGCGCGACCGGACGAACCTCGACCACGGGATCGAGCAGACCGGTCGGCCGGATGATCTGCTCGACGACCACCCCCTTCGCCTGCGCGAGCTCCCAGTCGGCCGGCGTCGCCGACACGTAGATCGTTTGCCGCGCGCGCTCGCGCCACTCGTCGAACCGGAGCGGTCGGTTATCGAGCGCACTCGGGAGCCGGAACCCGAAGTCGACGAGCGTCTCCTTACGCGAGCGGTCGCCCGCGGACATCGCGCTGATCTGCGGGACGGTCTGGTGCGACTCGTCGATGATCAGCAGGTAGTCGGTGCCGAAGTAGTCCATCAGCGTCGGGGGGGCTTCACCGGGCGCGCGCCCCGTGAGGTGACGCGAGTAGTTCTCGATGCCCGAGCAGAAGCCCATCTGCTCGATCGATTCGAGGTCATACATCGTGCGCTGTTCGAGCCGCTGGCGCTCGAGCAGCTTGCCCTGCGAGGAGAACAGCTCGAGCTGCTGCCGGAGCTCGATGCGGATGCTCTCGATCGCCCGGCGCATCGTCGCCTCGGGAGTCGCGTAGTGCGACGCGGCGAAGATCACGCAGCGATCCAGCGTGCGCTTGATGCCACCGCGCAGCGGATCGATCTCCGCCATCGACTCGACCTGGTCGCCGAACCACTCGATCCGGATCGCGGTATCCGCCTCGTACGCCGGGAACACCTCGACGGAGTCGCCGCGAACGCGGAACGTCCCGCGATGGAAATCGATATCGTTGCGCTCGTACTGGAGCTCGACGAGCCGGCGCAGTACCGCGTCTCGATCGACCGAGGTGCCGACGTCGACCTCGCACGTCATCGCCGCGTAGGTCTCGCGATCGCCGATGCCGTAGATGCACGAGACACTGGCGACGATGATCACGTCCTTGCGCGAGAGCAGCGCGAACGTCGCCGCGTGGCGCATCCGGTCGATCTCCTCGTTCACGATCGAGTCCTTCTCGATGAACGTGTCGGTCGTCGGGACGTACGCCTCGGGCTGGTAATAGTCGTAGTAGCTGACGAAGTAGTGGACGGCGTTGTCGGGGAACAGCTCCTTGAACTCGCCGTACAGCTGCGCCGCGAGGATCTTGTTGTGCGCGATGATCAACGTGGGCTTGTTGAACTCCGCGATCACGTTCGCGGCAGTGAACGTCTTGCCCGAGCCGGTGATGCCGAGCAGGACCTGAGCCTCGTCGCCGCGCTTGATGCCCTCGATCAGCTCCTGGATCGCCTTGGGCTGATCACCCGCCGGCTGAAACGGCGAGACGAGCCGGAACGCCGATTCGCCACGAGCCGGCAGCGGCGGTGGAGGCGACGTCTCATCCGTTCGCTTCGACTTCTTGCCGCGGTACGTCGCCACCGCCGGCACTCTAGCCCGCCCTCTTGCCGCGCGCACGGTCCGCCGGAGCGGCCGGGGCGGCCGGAGCGGGCCACGCGAGCGACGCGAGCCACTGCCACCAGCCGAAGTGTTCGCGGTCGG
>JAYUYE010001079.1:0-6884 GCA_043752985.1 Myxococcales bacterium | reverse complement strand
ACACACGACGCCCGCGACCAGGACGCCAGATGCAGCGATGAAGAAGATCGCGCCGTACGGCATCACGAGCGTGAGCACTCCGCCAAGCGCGGGTCCGATCGCCCAGCCAAGGTTGATTCCCATCCGCTGCATCCCGAACGCAGCGATTCGCTGATCAGACGGGACGACATCGGCGACCAGCGCATACGCTACCGGCTCGAAGCAGCCGCGCAGCGCGGACGTCACGACGATGTTCGCAGCGAGCGTCCACAGGGGCGCGGCGAGCAAGATTTGAACGCCAAGCACCGCAATGAACCCGCTGCGCACGAACAGCGACCACACGATCAGCGGCTTGCGCCCGATCCGGTCCGAGAGATTCCCAGCCCAGGCGTTCGAGACCGACTGGCCGAGGTTCGCACCCAGCGCAGTGACTCCGTAGAGCCAGGCGGGATATCCCCGGGTCTCGACGATATAGATCCCGAGAAACGTCATGACGAGGGACAGCCCCATCGTGTTGACCGCCCTCGCGAAAGCCAGCTGCCGGACCCGGCGATCGAGCGCAGGCCTGCCCACGGCACTTTCCTAGCACGCGAGTGTGGGCTACAACGCGCGCCGACATGCGTACCCGGCTCGAGCGGATCTACCGGTTCGAAGCGGCGCACTTTCTCCCGAGAGTGCCGCCGGGGCACAAGTGCGCCCGCATGCACGGCCACAGCTACTGCATCGAGGTCGTCATCGAGGGCGAGATCGACCCCGAGCGCGGCTGGGTGATGGACTTCGCCGAGATCGACGAGCAGGCAGCGCCGCTGCAGCGCCAGCTCGACCATCAGGTGCTCAACGAGATCGACGGCCTGGCGAACCCGACCAGCGAGCTGCTCGCCGTGTGGTGGTGGGTGAAGCTGGTCGCGCGGCTGCCGGGGCTCGTCGAGGTCGTGGTCTCCGAGACGCCCACGTCGCGCTGCATCTACCGCGGCGCCTAGGATACGGTTCCCGCGTGGGCCCGAACCTGCGCGTGATCACCTTGAACCTGTGGGGCACCGAGCCTCCCCTTCCCCAGCGGCTCGAGCTCGCGACGCGCCAGCTGCGTGTGCTTGCACCGGATGTCGTGTGTCTGCAGGAGGTGCGGCCGCTCGACGGCAAATCCGGCCGCACGACCGCGGACGTGCTCGCCGACAGCCTGGGCATGGCGGTGCACTACGCGATGGCCGTCGAGTGGGACGACGGTGCGCACGCGAAGCTCCCGGCAGGGCAGGAGGGCGTCGCGATCCTCGCGAAGTCGATCCGCACGACCCGCGTGCTGCCGCTGCCCGAGGCGCGCCCGGCCGACGCACGCGTGCTGCTCTCGGCCGAGGTCGACTCCGATGGTGGCCCGATCTGGATCCACACCACGCACCTTCACTACCGTCTCGATGACGGTCTGGCCCGCGAGCATCAGGTCCTCGCGATCGACGAGGCGCTGCGCGCCGCCCGCACCACCGACAGCCCACCGCAGATCCTGTGCGGCGACTTCAACGCCACGCCCGATAGCGACGAGATGCGGTTCCTTCGCGGCCTGACCACGCTCGGCGGTCGACGCACGCACTTCCAGGATGCCTGGCTTCGTCTGCATCGCGAGCCCGAGCCCGGCGAAGGCCCCGAGCAGGGCCTCACCTGGTCGAGCGAAAACCGGCTGACCCGCCCACTGCGCTCGCTCGATATCGATCGCCGCATCGACTACGTCTACGTGACGAGTCGCAAGCAGGATGGCCGCGGTACGGTGCACGTCTCGAAGGTCGTGCTGACCGAGCGCGAAGGCGCCGCCGACAACGCGATCTGCGCCAGCGACCACTACGGAGTTCTCGCAGACATCCAGGTGATACCGAACGCCTGAGACTGCTGCGGTTTGCCGTCACGCTCGCAGGGCCGAGCAAGAGATCCTCGACGGATGCGCTTCATCCTGATCCTCGCTGTGGCTCTCGCCGCCTGCAATCACCCGCGACCGCGCGACATTCGCGTCGAGGCGCGCCCCCATGGGCCGAAGGCGTTCACCCAGACCTCGCGGCTGCGGCTCGTGACCTACAACGTTCACATGATCGAGGCGGCGAAGATCGCTGCCGCGTTGCGGGCGAAGCCTGATCTCGCGGCCGCGGATCTGGTGCTGCTGCAGGAGGTCGAGAGCTATCCCCAGGAGGGCGAAAGTCGCGCGTGCGCCGCCGCGAAGCAGCTCGATCTGCACTGCGCGTACGCGCCAGGCTACGGCCTGCAGAATGGCGGATCGCATGGCGTCGCGATCCTGTCGCGATTTCCGCTGACCGACCTCGAGATCATCGAGCTGCCGTACAACGACACCGTGCTGAACTCGGCGCGGCGCGTCGCGCTCGGCGCCACGGTTGCTGCCGGAACGGGGCCCATGCGGATCTACGCCGTGCACCTCGACAACCGGATCAATCCCGTCGAGCGCGTGCAGCAGCTCGCGCCCGTGCTCGATGCCGCTGACCAGCGCGATCTGCCGACCGTGATCGCGGGCGACATGAACACCTCGTCGTTCAAGTGGATCGGCAGCTTGCTCCCGGTGCCCTCGAGCATGCAGGACGATCAGCTCGAGAGCTTCGTCCGCACGCGCGGGTTCTCGACGCCGGTGGTCGGCTCCGGCGCGACGAGCACGTGGCTGGGGATGCGGCTCGACGCGGTGTACACGCGGCGCGTCGAGGTCGGCGCGTATCACGTCGAGGCCGACGTCCGCGCGTCGGATCACTTGCCGTTGTGGGCCGACCTCGAGCTGTGAGCCCGCAGAGCTCGGTCAGGTCCGGTACTTGTCCACGAGCTTGGCGAGGTCCTCACGCGACTCGCCCCACTCTTCCGTGAAGCTGCACGTCACGCAGATGAATCGGGTGACTTTGCCCGCGCTGAAGATCGCCTTGACACGTCCCGCACGTCCCGCTGCCTTCATCGCGGAAGCGCGGCTTCGATCGCGGCGATCACCGTGGGATCATCCGGCTTCACCTGCGGATCGAAGCGCGTGATCTTGGTGCCGTCGGCCGAGACGACGAACTTCTCGAAGTTCCACCGGATATCTCCCGTGTAGCCCTTGCCGTCGGGGAGCGGCGTCAGCTCCTTGTAGATCTCGTGGCGGCCGGCGCCGTTGACGTCGACCTTCTCCATCATCGGAAACGTCACGCCGTACGTGGTCGAGCAGAACTCCTGGATCTCCTCGGCGGTGCCCGGCTCCTGCTTGCCGAACTGATTGCAGGGGAAACCAATCACCGAGAAGCCCTTCGGACCGTACTGTTTCTGCAGCGCTTCGAGCTGCGTGTATTGCGGCGTCAGGCCGCACTTCGAGGCGACGTTGACCAGCATCAGGGCCTTGCCCTGGTACTCGGCGAGCTTGGTGTCCTTGCCCTGCAGGGTCTTGAGCTTGACGTTCCACATCGGAGTCTCCTTGACGACGGTTACCGGGGTCGGGGCGGGCGCGGGGGCCGGCTCCCTCTTGGAGCATGCGGCAGCGCCGAGGACGAGGACGAGGACGAGCCGCTTCATCCCCGCACCATACAATAGTGAGCGACCCGCGCCAGCCGGTTTGCTATACGTCCGAGCTCCCATGCGCCATCTCTACGCCGACTTCATCGATCGCGTTGCCAAGCCGATGCGATACCTCGGTGGCGAGTACCAGAGCGTCGTCAAGGGCGACGAGGTCCTTGCCCGCGTCTGTCTCGCGTTCCCCGACGTCTACGACATCGGAATGTCCCATCTCGGGACCAAGATCCTCTACTCGTTGCTCAACAGGGATCCGCGGATCGCGTGCGAGCGCGCATTCGCGCCGTGGACCGACATGGAGAGCGAGCTGCGCGCGCGCAACCTGCCGCTCGTGTCGCTCGAGACGCAGCGCCCGCTGTGCGAGTTCGACATCATCGGCATCTCGCTCCAGTACGAGCTGACGTTCACGAACGTGCTCACGCTCCTCGACCTCGGAGGCATTCCACTGCGCACCGTCGATCGGGCACCCGATGCCACGCTCGTCCTCGTCGGTGGCCCCACCGCGTCACATCCCGAGCCAATGGCGCCGTTCATCGACTGCGCGTTCATCGGTGAAGCCGAGGAGCTGTTGCCGCCGCTCGTGCTCGCGTGGGCCGCGATGCGGGTGCAGATCCGTGCGGGTCAGCGCACGCGCGTGGACGCTCTCGCCGAGCTCGCGAGCACGTTTCCCCTCTACGTTCCTGCGCTGTATGCGACCGAGATCGACGAGGCGACCGGGATGGTCGTGGTCGGCGCTCCGCTCGATCCGCGCGTTCCGGCTCGCGTCAGCCGCGCGATGATCGAGAACCTTGACGCCTACCCGTTCCCGAGCGACACGCCGGTGCCGTACGCGGAGGCCGTGTTCGAGCGGGCTTCGGTCGAGATTGCACGCGGCTGCACCGAGGGCTGTCGGTTCTGCCAGGCGGGCATGATCTATCGCCCGGTGCGCGAGCGCTCGCCACAGTCGATCGCGGACTCGCTGATCGGCGGCGTCGAGAAGGCGGGCTACGAGGAGTCCGGGCTGACCTGCCTGTCAACCGCGGACTTCTCGAGTATCACGCCGCTCGTCAAGAGCCTGGCGGCCGAGCTCCGCAAGCGCGGCGTGTCGATGTCGGTCGCGTCGCTGCGCGCGTACGGCCTCAACGAGGATCTGCTCGACGAGCTCGCACTAACGCGGATCAGCGGGCTGACGTTTGCGCCCGAGGCCGGCACGCAACGCATGCGTGACGTCGTCAACAAGAACGTCACCGAGGCGCACATCGAGGAGAGCTCGCGCCGCGTGTTCTCGCGCGGTTGGCACCGGCTCAAGCTGTACTTCATGATCGGCCTGCCGACCGAGCAGGACGACGACGTCCGCGGCATCGTCGAGACCGGTCAGCGCATGCTGCAGGTCGGTCGCCAGCTGTCTGGTCATCGCGCCGAGGTCACGGTCAGCGTCAGCTCGCACGTGCCCAAGCCGCACACACCGCTGCAGTGGTGCGCGCAAGATCACGAGCCCGAGATCAAGCGCAAGCAGCAGATCCTTCGCCACACCGCCGCGCGCGACAAGAACCTGCGCCTCAAGCATCATCACTCGGGTATCTCGTTCGTCGAGGGTATCCTTGCGCGCGGCGATCGCCGGATCGCCGACGTGATCGAGACCGTGTGGCGCGCTGGCGCGCGGTTCGATGGCTGGGACGAGATCTTCGAGATCGAACGCTGGAGCGCGGCGCTCGCGGCGAACAACGTCGACGTTCCCGCGTACCTCGGCACGCGTCCCGTGACCGCACGCCTCCCGTGGGATCACATCGATGTCGGTCTCGAGGATGGGTTCCTGCTTTCCGAGTACCGGAAAGCACTCAAGGGTCGGGCGTCGCCGCCGTGCGGCAAGGTCGCCGGCATGCTGATCCACCACACGAACCTCGCCGAGGCCGAGCCCGATCGGCGCAAGCTCGTCTGCTACGACTGCGGCGTCGCGTGCGATCTGACCAAGATGCGTGACGAGCGGCTCGTCGCACTGCGCGCGCTCGGCGCGACCGAGCGTTCGGTTCGCGCGATCGAAGTGGTCGACGCGGTTGTCGATGGCGATCTGGTCGACGTGTCCGAGCGCGGTGGCGGCAGTCCTGCCGAGGTCGGCCGCACCAAGGATCGCGAGACCGAGCGCGCCGAGCGAGTGCGGCTCGCCGGCCATCACAATGCGGGGCTCGCGTTCACGTCGTACCGGATCCGATTCGCGAAGGTCGGACGCGCCGCGTTCCTCGGTCACCTCGACCTCGTGCGCCTGCTGTCGCGCAGCTTCCGCCGCGCGGATCTGCCGCTCGCCGTGTCGCGTGGATTCTCGCCCAAGCCGCGGATCAGCTTCGGTCCGGCGCTCGGTCTCGGCATCCCCTCGCTCGGCGAGCTCATGGATGTCGACCTCGAGCACGTCGTCCCTGGCGTCAAGACGTGGGATGTCGTCGATGACAGCACGCGCATCGAGCTGTCCGCCGACGAGGTTCGCGATCGGTTCGCTGCGGTGTGCCCGCCGGGCCTCGAGATCGAGAGCTGCTCGATCGTGCGCCTCAACGGTCACCCGTTGGTGACCCGCGACGGCGTCAAGCCCCACCTCGGACTCGGCAAGCTGATCGACGCCGTGGACATCGTGATCCGTCCGGCCGCCGATGGCATGGCGTACGACGGCGCTCGGCTGTCGCGGCTCGCCGCTGCGCTGATGGCGAAGTCCGAGGCCAAGATCGCGCGTGGCGAGAAGATGATCGATGTGCGCGGCATGGTCCTCGATGTCTCGGTGATCGACGGCGATGCTGCGCTCAGGCTCGCCGCCGCGCTCGACTGGGCCGCTGGTCCGCTGCTCCGCGCCCGCGTTCGTGCGACCGCAGACGGATCGGCAAAGCCTTCGGAAGTCGCTCGCGCGCTCGGCGTGTGGGGCAGTGATGATCCGCGCGGCGAACACGCGCTCGTCGCGCGCCTCGGTGTCGTCGAGGTTGGATCCGCGCCCCCGCCGACCATGGATCCCGGTCGGGCGTTGCACAAAACCGCGTGAGCAGCGCGTGATCGTGCGCCGGCTTTGCCGGCGAGTGCCCAGCATTTCAACTGAGTTCTCGGAATCCAGCGGCAAGCGCGATCCCTGCCACCGGTTGTCGCGTTTCCCGAGTGACCGGTCGAACGATCGGGCTTCTCCTGTCAGGGTGGAGAGCGGCTCGCGCAGATGGATCGATACGAACGTGACCGAGGTCTCGCACTTCGCATCGGCCGAGCGGCCGCACGTGGTGCGCGTCGATCCCACGCTCTACGATCGTCTCGTTCGCCTGCAATGGGACACGGCGCCGCCGCCGGTCTTGATGGCTGCGTCGATCGCCCGGACCAATCTGCCGAGGGCCATCGTCAGCGCCGCCGGCCTGTTCATCGGGTATGACATCGTCTACCGGATCGCTCGG
>JAYUYE010001078.1:0-6887 GCA_043752985.1 Myxococcales bacterium | reverse complement strand
TGCAGCTTTCATCCCACCAGTATCCGGGCATGATTGGGGCGGTGTCGACGGCCTGGCAGGCGCTTCGCTGCGATTAGCTGGCGCGCGGCTTGGCGTCGGTGGTCCGCGCCTTGCGCAGGGCGGCGGGGATCTGGCGCGGTAACGTCACGGTGAAGGTCGTGCCCTCGCCGAGCGTGGTGTCGACGACGATTCGCCCGCCATGGCGCTCGACGAGCTCGTGCACGATCGAGAGCCCGAGGCCGGTGCCCTCCCCGACGTCCTTGGTCGTGAAGAACGGATCCCAGATCCGCGGCAGCACCTCGGCGGGAATCCCCGGCCCGTTGTCGCGGATCTTCACAACCACGTTCTCGTCGTCCCCGGTGGTCGTGATCGTGATCGTCGCGTTGTCACGGCCGGCGAGTGCCTGTGCCGCATTGGTCAACAGGTTCATGAACACCTGGTTGACCTGACCGGCGTGGCCCTTGACGCGCCCGGCATCGCCGAACTCCTGCTTCACGGTCACGTTCTGCTTGAGCAGGTGGCGAAGCAGCTCGAGGGAATCGACGATCGAGCGATCGACGTCGAAGTCGACGACACTCTCTTCGTCGGTGCGCGAGTAGTTGTGGAGCGCCGAGACGATCGCCTTCGTGCGCTGCGCGCCGCGCTGAACGACCCGGATCATGTCGCGCATGTCCTTCGCGGCGGCGCTGCGGGCCACCGGATCCACCACGTCGATCTCGCTGATCGCTTCCTCGAGCGGGCCGACGGTATTCACGATCGCGTTGACCGGGTTATTGATCTCGTGCGCGATGCCGGCGACGAGCTGACCTATCGAGGCGAGCTTCTCGGATTGCACGAGCTGCTTCTGTGCGCGGGTCAGCTTGTCGAGCGCCTCGGCGAGCTCGCGGTTCTTGCGCGCCAGGTCGGCGGTGCGCATCTGCACGGCGCGTTCGAGGTCGAGGTTGACCTCCTCCGTCGACCGCAGCTTGTCGCGCAGCGCGCGGCGCATCTCCTCGAGGGCGAGCGTCAACCGGCCGATCTCGTCGCCCTCGCCGCCTGCAGCGACCGGATCGGCAAGCTCGCCGCGGGCCATCGCATCCGCGCGCTGCTCGAGTCTCCGGATCGGCGCCATGAACTGCGCCACCGTGAACGCGACGATGCCGCCACACGCCGCGAACAGCACGAGGAAGAAGACCAGCAGCTCCTTGAGCGGCCGCACCATCGACTCACCGCGGCCGCGATAGCTCGGATAGAACACCGCGGCGGATCCCAGATCGTAGCGCGTGCCTTGCCAGGTCAAGAACAGCCGCTCGGTGCGTCCGGTCAGGCCGGCGGCGTTCACCGCGATCTGGTTGGAGTGCCTGCCGATCTGCGCGCGCAGGTACCACGGCAACAGCGGCGCACCGACGGGACCGCCACCGACGGCGAGAATCTCATCATCGTGATCGACGTAATACATGACCGGCGCCTCGGGCGCGGCTGTCGAGATCCGGCGCAGCGCGGCTCGCACCGCGGTCGGCGTCGGCGGTGCCGACCGCGCCGCGATCTCGGTCTGGATCTCGGAGTGCATCCACGCCAGGCCGACGCGCGACTGCCGGCCTGCAGCATCGTTCGCGAGGTTCTTGTACTGAACGAAGCCCCACAACAGCGCCATGCCGCACGCGAGCAGCACGACGCCGCCGAACGACAGCATCAGCTTGCTGCGCAGCGACAGCGACGGCGCGATGCTGCGAACCGGCACACGGTAGCGCTGCGTCAGGTGCGCGAGGAGCGGCCGGAGCACATCGCGGTACCACAGCTGCTCGTAGATCGCGCCGGCCACCGCGAGCACGAGCGTCGCGACCGAGAGCACGATCGTATCGTCGAGCTCGAAGCCGAGCCTGAACCGCGCGACGATCGCACCGACGATCGCGATCAGGAACCACACGCCGATCGTGGTCAGGGCGAGCCGGTATGGAAGCGCCTGCGCGCGCCGATAGACCGCAGCCGCAGGCGGCGCCGCCTCGATCACCTCGCCACGTGACTGCCGCAGATACCGCCGCAGCTCGAACGTGAACATCCGCGCGACCAGCGACCATCCGATGACGCCGACGATCGCGGCGATCGGATAGAATGTCTGCAGCTGGAGATACTGCTCGCGCGTGATCGGCACGAAGTAGTACGCGAACGCCGCCTGCGCGCCGAGCACGCCCCCCGCGACGATCATCGCGACGAGCATGAACCGACGGAAGTGACTGTCGTCGAACCGCCTCAGGGGTGAGCCCGCGGCGAACAGGCGCTGCCGGATGTCGCCGAAGATCTGTGCCCACCACACGGCACGCACGCACGACACCACGTAGGCGTGGACCGCGGCGACGGCGGTGATCTCCGCGACGCGGTGAACCGGCCAGTCCTGATAGAGGTGGAGGAACACGCCGGTCAGGCACGCGGCGCCAGCCCACAATCCCGTGCGCAACAGCAGCACCCGCACGGGTCCCTTGATCGTGATTCGGTACGCACGGGCCGCGAGGTCCTTGTGCACCCGCTCGCCGCGCCGCCTCGCACCTACCGCGGCCCACAGCGGCAACAGCCACGCCGTGATCGCCGCGAGCCAGACGATGCAGGCGCCGATCCCGACCGGGAGCGCGGTGCCGAGCAACGTCTCGCCGCCGATCGCCCCGAGATCGAACGCGATCCACAGCGGGTACGCGATCGCGAGCATCTCGGCCAGCGCGAGCACCATCGTCGGGACCAGGAACAAGCGCTTGAACGGCACCGTGGCGAGCGACATCGCCGACGACGAGCTCGGGACCTCGGGAGAAGACCCACGGCCTGCCTCCTTGGTCGACTCGCTGATCGGAGCGTCATCCCCGCCGGACATCCCGCGTAGGATAGCCCGACCGCGGCTATGATGGGGCATGGGCCGGGGCGCCGTCTGGGTCGGAGCGTTGACGCTGGCCGCCGCATGCCCGGCGTCCGCGGACGCCCCGATCACGAACCGCGACTACGCGATCGACATCTACGAGGGCGTCGCGATCGGCAACACCCGGTTGATCGCCATGGGCGGCGCGGGGGCCGCGCTGATCAACGGGACGGCGGGAACCCTCGTCAACCCGTCGGCGCCGGCGGTGCGCAACACGACCGACACTGGCCGGTGGAGCTGGGACTATCACATCGACTATCTGAGCGGCGCGTACTCCACCGACTACGACAACAATGGAATCCTCGTGAAGTCGGGTGGCGCCCAGCTCCTGACCTCCGGCATCGGCCTGCGGATCGGCAACTGGTCCACCGCGTTCACGGTCGCCGGCCAGGAGACGCCGATCGTCAACACGACACCGACGGAAGACGACGATCTTCACGCGAGCGGGTTGCGGCTGCGTTACGTGCTGTCGAAGTGGATCCCGAGCCAGGACCTCGCGGTCGGCGTCGGAATCCAGAACGTGACGTTCGAGGTCGCGACCCACAACGACGACACGCTGTTCTCGATCAACGGCATCGGGCTCGTCGGCGGCTTCACCTGGGTGCCCCGGATGCAGAACTTCCGGGTCGCCGGTGCCGTCGAATCCAGGATCCGCGGTGCCGAGGTCTCGAGCAGCTGCGATCCCGAGAACTGCATGGGCTACATCCTCCCGAAGAACGTCGTGTCCCCGGCGCGCGTGGTCGGTGGGTTCGCGTACCGGTTTGCCAAGACGCAGTGGAACCAGCTCGTGATGACCCGGTTTCGCGACGAGCATTCGCTGACGCTGACCAGCGACGTCCTCGTCACCGGCGACTCCCCGAACGCGTACGGCATCGAGGCGTTCGGCCTCCAGCAGCTCCAGCGCTCCGGCCGGCACAGCGCGATCAGCATCCGCCTGGGCTCCGAGGTCGAGGCGCTGCCGGGCCGGCTACGCCTCCGCATGGGCAGCTACTGGGAGCCCGAGCGGTTCGTCGACCAGGGTGGCCGGCTGCACTTCACGTTCGGGATCGAGCTCCGCGTGTTCGAATTCTTACTGATCGGTACGCGCCGCGGTCGGCTGTCGTTCACCGGCGACGTCGCGTCACGCTATCGCAACGTCGCGGTATCGATCGGCTTCTGGCACTGACTCGCGCATGAGCCGGGCGACGATCGACGTCGAGCTTCACCTCCTCCCCACGAGCGAGGGAGGCAAGGCTCAGCCGCTGCGCTCCGGCTATCGAAGCATCATTCTCTTCGAGGGCGCTGAGCTGCCATGCGGGTTCGAGCTCGAGCTCGTGCCGGAGCTGGTCGACGGTCTCGCACCCGGCGCCTCCACGCGGGCGCGACTTTCGTTGTGGGCCGTCGCTGAAGCGACGCCTTTCCTGCTCACGGGGAAGCGGTTCGAGCTCCGCGAGGGTGACCGTATCGTCGGGCGTGGCGTGATCGTGGACTCGGCATAGTCGCGCACACCGGCACGCAGTCGACGCTCAGCTCCGCCGATGCCGATGCCCAAGGTGGCAATCGCCTCGTCGACCGCGGCGCGGGCGGTTCCAGGTTTCGGATGCCTGAGTGCGGAGAGCTCGCCCCGCCCCCGCAAGCATCAGCTGACCAGTCGGCGCGCACGCTCGCCCGGAACCTCGCGCACCGAAACCAGTCCGTGCCGCCGCCACCCGACACGGAGGAGCCACGTCTGCGGTCGACTCACGGGTAACGGCTCGTAGTCGGCGGGCAGCGCCTTGAGGAAATCGATGCCACCCGTTTCCTTCCAGCCATCGAAGCTCACGCCACTCGAGAACCTGTCGATGCTCGACGCAACGCTTCGATCCTGGCCATGGCGGCGCCAGTTGTTGAGCACGTAGGCGCGCGCATGCCGCGCGGCGAGCGGTGAGGTGATCGCCTTTGGGTGATAGCGGTCGCTGAACACGCGACCGGTCCGCGTCTTCCCGCGCTCCTTGGTGATGGCCTGGTTGATGAACCGTGCCGCCACGATCTGAAACGCCTGCATCCCTCGCGCGAGGGCCACCTTGTTGTCCGCCTCGACGATCAGGTGAACATGCCCGTCCTGCAGGCTGACGTCGACGACCCGGAAGTCGCTGCGCCCGAGAACTGAACGCAGCGCTTTCCGCACGGCGTGATAGAGGCTGAGCCGGCGGAGGGTCCCGACCGCCTTCTCGACCCGAAGCGTGACGTGCAAGGGATGCCGGGCCTTGAGCTCGGGGCGCTCCTTGTGGGCCTCGCTCGACCGCTTGTTCTTCGGCGGCCGTCCGGCGCCTTTCCGCTTGCCGCCCCACGTCGGAAGCTCCTGCTGGATGTGCTTCTTCCGTGCCTGCGCCACGGTCATGCATACCAGCAGTCGTGCGGCTGCGCAACTTGAATTCGCCGATATAACTCCGATTCATGGATTATCGTCCAAACCGGATACATCGGTGCCATCGCATACCGGACCCCAGACGGGTCTGGAACGCCGCCTGATCCTCACGCTGCCCGCAAGGTCGCGAAACGTGCGGCTTGCAGCTTGGCGAAGCACGGCTGCAATCGCTCGCTCAGATGCAGTGCTCTGAGCGACAAGCAGGGTGAGAGTCCGGACTCGAACCAGCGTTGCCCCGAGCGCTTGAACCGCATCGTGACGACCGACTTGCAGGCACCTTCGGTCGGGCCGCTACCGATCGGCAGCCCGCAACGACGCGATGTCGCGTAACGGATGCGATGACGGTTGTTGCGGAAATATTCGAGGTGGCCGCTGACGATACGCTGCTTCTCGGCCGAGATCTGGCGCGGCGAGCGCGTCCGCCAGAACGGTGGAGCTGGATCGCCGTCCGTCGAACCGAATTGGAGATGCCAGAACAGTTGGTCGAGCCGGCGAATGATGCGCTCGATCGCTGTGTCGCTGCGGTTCAGGTAGCTCCCCCACGCGTCGCGAAGCTTCCAGCCGCCACGCGCATCGCTCGTGACGAGCTCGCACACCTCGGCGAGGCGTTCGTCGACGTGAAAGCGATCGATGAGCTCGTGATCCGGTGCGAGCCCGTGGCGCTCGCGCAGTCGCTCAACGAGATTCCATAACTCGGGCGCGCCGTCCTGCACAGCGGTCAGCGGCAACGCGCCGTGCCGGGCTTGCAGATGGCGCAGCTCGCCGCCGATCCGGCCAACGAGCTCGTCGGCACCCTCCAAGGGTGTCGCCGCGAATCGCTTGGTTGCGAGCACCCGGCCTTCATCGTCATGAGTCGAGACCGTTCCGACGTACGCCATGCGGTATGCGACCGTCACCGGCGGCGGAGCTCGTCGAATACGCGGCTCTCGTCGAGTTGCACCCTCGACGAGCTCGGCCATCGGTACCGTCGTGCGGTCGAGGCCGAACGACATGGAGTGCACGTTCTCGACGAGAGGCTCTGCCTCACGAACTGTCGGCTCGACATCGACCACCATCGCCTGGATGGCTTCGCCAATGCGCTTGCCGATGCGCTCCAGCGTTGACCTCGACGGGGCGTGCCGATGGGCCGCACGCATCTCAACCTCGTAGTGGCGCAGTGGCCGCTCGGCAAAGCCCTGCGTCACGCTGAACGCGAGCGCTGGCGTCGCGTTCTCGGCCAAGCCAGCCCGCAGCTCCAGCGGCACGACCGTCGGCCCATTGTGAATCCCGACGAGTCGATAGCTCTCGCGCTGCACCACCACGGGCCCGCACAACGTGTGGTAGCGCCTCGCTCCGCGATCATGCCGTCGGTAGCGTTCTCCGTTCACGATGACTTCCTCGTCGAACTGCTGCGCCACCGACTGCAGCTCCTGCTCGATCCAACGCCGCACGAGTTCGTTGCCAAGCTCGAGCGCTCGCGCCTCGCGAGCTTCGAACGAGCCCGCTACAAGCGCCATGGCCGCTACGAAGTTGTCGACCAACTGGCTCGCGCAACCCTCGATCCCGATCCCGATCCTGATAGCTTCCGCCATGGAGTACCTCCTCGGGCCTGCAAGCCCGAGCCGTGTGTGTGTTCACGCT
>JAYUYE010001077.1:0-6888 GCA_043752985.1 Myxococcales bacterium | reverse complement strand
GCGCTCGGCTTGCGCGATGTGACAACGGCAATCGCGACGCCCGCGACGAGCGCGATCGTCAGGATGCCGGCGTACAGCATCCACTTCTTCGTCTTTGGCTTCTGCCGCGGAATCGGCCGCGACGCATCCGGCTCGAGGGCATTCGCCACGCCCGACTGCGCGAGCCGCTGCTCCGGCGTCAGCCCGAAGATCGGCTCGCCCGACGGGCCGGTGTACGGCAAGCCGAGGCCCACGCCGCCTTGCGGCATCTTCGCCTGCGATCCGCGCATCGCGTTCGCGATGCCGGGTGGCAGCCCCGCCCCGCGGGGAGGAGTCGCGACCCGGGGCATCGCCGGCAAGGACAGCTCGTCCTCGATCGACGCCATGATGTTCTCCGAGTGCGCCTCGGTGACGAAGTCGCTCGAGCCGGTGACCGTGACGTTGCCGTCGAGCGAGACCAACGGCTGACTGCCCGTGTCACCCGGGCGGTCGAAGTTGACGTCGGTGACGCCGCCATCGGGCGTGTGGAGCGCGGCCTCGACGGCAGCGAGAAAAATATCCGCGGACGCATAGCGATCGCTGGGCTTCTTGGTCAGGCCCTTCACGATCAGCCGCTCGATCGACGACGGAATCGGCCGGCCGCCCTTGATCAGCCGCGTGCGCATCGCGGGCACGGGCCGCGCGGTGTGCATCGACATCACCTCGAGCTTGTCGTCGCTGTAGAACGGCGGCTGCCCGGCGAGCATCTCGTAGCCCATGATCGCGGCGGCGTAGAGATCCGCGCGGCCGTCCATCGGATTGCCGAGCGCCTGCTCGGGCGCCATGTAGATCGGCGTGCCGAACGCCATGCCCGCCTGCGTCAGCTTGACGCCGTCGTCGAGGTCGTTCGCGGTCATTCCCTTCGCGATGCCGAAATCGAGGATCTTGGCGTAGTCGAGGTCCTCGCCCTGACGCACGAGGAAGATGTTCTCGGGCTTGATGTCGCGATGGATCAATCCCGCCTGGTGAATGTGCGAGAGGCCGCGAAGGATGTGCGCGAGGATGTGGAGCGCGCGGCCGGGAGGAATCTGGCCCTCGCTCTCGAGGACGTCGGCGAGCGACTTGCCGTCGAGGAGCTCCATCGCGAGATAGAGCGAGCCATCGGGAAGCCGCCCCGAATCGTAGACGCTGACGCAGTTGGGATGATCGATCTTGCCGACGGCGAGTGCCTCGCGCTCGAACCGATTGCGAACCTCGGGCGACGCGGCGAGCGACGGGTGGAGGATCTTGACGGCGACCTGACGGCGCAAGCCGATGTGGTGCGCGCGATAGACGAGGCCCATGCCGCCGCGACCCAAGGTGGAGTCGAGGCGATAGCGCCCATCGACGACCATGCCGATCAGCTCTTCGCCGTCGCCATCGACCGGCGACGGCGCCGGTCCTGTGCCGTCCCTCGAAGGCATGATCGCGCCCTATTGTGCCACCGGGAGGGGTCTCGTCCCACCCGAGCCGGCGCGAGAAAGATCAGCCAGTGAAATCTCACCGCTCATCCCACATACACGGCACAGGCGATCTGGCCGGTGTAAGGGCCATGAACAAGACGCTCGCCTTCGCTGGCCTGCTCCTCTCTGCGTGCGCGGAACCCGAGATCACCGTCGCGCCCGAGCGGGGCGACGTGGTCGGAGTTGCCGCCGAGGGCCGCGTCGTCGGCGTGGTTCGCGGGGTAGCCGAGGGGCGGGTCGTCCTCGGGAACGACCGGACGGTCCGGGCCGGGGAGATCGCGAACGGCGGGTTCGCATTCGACGGGGTGGCGGACGGGACCTACTTCGTGAAGCTCGAGGTCGCCGGGTTCGCGACGACGACCGAGACGGTGACGGTGGCGCGGGGGGCCGCGAGGGTCGTCCTGACCGCGACGCCGCTCGCCGGAAACGTTACGTACGCGTGGGATCGCGACGGCAGCCGCGGCGGGCACGAGCAGGGCTCGGCGATCGGGTCGGCGCGGACCGTGCTGCGGTCGGCGTACGGGATCGAGCTTAGCGACGAGGACCTCGTGTGGTCCGACGAGCATGCGGCCAGGTTGCTGCATACACTGCGCGCGGTGCCGCAGCCGAGCAGCACGGGCTGGGCGCCGGTCGAGGTCGAGCGGACGACCTGGGTGCTATCGGATGTGTTCACTCGCGGGGATGTCGTGCGGGTGCCGGCGTCGGCGTTCGCGACGGGAAAGTTTGTCTCGGCGCAGCTGCACGCGCTGATTGTTTCGGATGTGACGAAGGGTGGTCGTGATCGCGCGGCCGTCGATCGGATCCTGCTGGAGCGCTATGGCGTTCGCGCGTGGCTCTTCGACGATGCGGAGATCCTCGAGCTGATCGGCATGCTCGAGGACATGCCCGCGGGCCTGCGCTCGATGCCGGCGCTCAAGACGATCATCTGGCGCGCGGAAGGTCCGCCGGTGCGGGCGTCGGTCGCAGAGGCGGCGCTCGAGATCAGCGAGCTGGCGTTCCGGATCGACCGCGGCGACGCGCTGTACGATCTCGTGCGCGAGAAGGCGCGGTTCGTGGTGACTCCGGCCCTTCAGGCGACGTACGGCGATGCGGCCACGGCGATCGCGGACTACGTGCTGCACGGCGGCGAGCCCGTGAGCGGCCTCGAGCCCCAGGCGATCGAGACCGTGGGGATCTCGATCGAGGGGCGGCGGGTGACCGTCGAGCTCGGCGTGGACGGGGCGAGCGCCTCGGTCTACGTGTTCGACCAGGCGGGGCGGTACGCGCTGCTCAGCCTCAACCCGGCGACCGGCGGGATGCGGGGCTCGGTGACCCTGCCGCGCGCCGGGAGCTGGCGCCCCGACCTTATTGTGGTGAGGGATTCCGCCGGCGTTCCGACGGTGCGGGACATCAGCGAGGTCGGCTGGCAGCTCGAGGTGCAGTGATCTGAGCTAGGGGACTTGCTGGGCTAGCGGTCGGTGTGTAGATTCCGGCTCCGACCACGCCCAGATAGCTCAGTTGGTAGAGCAGGGGACTGAAAATCCCCGTGTCGGCGGTTCAACTCCGTCTCTGGGCACCACAACTTCCGACGACGATTGAGATCCACGGCGTCCACTGGGTCCGCTGGCTCCAGGGGTTCGTCCCGGTCCTGCTACAGCCCGCGCGGCGTGGAGCACGGGCATCGAGGGCAGGGTAGCTACCACTCGCTGCTGCGCCGCAGTCCACGCGGTGGACCATCGCCGTCGAGGCATGCCCGAGCAAGCTCGCGGTAACGAGCTCGGGCTGACCAGCCTCCCCGAGCCT
Organism: Myxococcales bacterium; assembly: GCA_043752985.1. Taxonomy (GTDB): domain Bacteria; phylum Myxococcota_A; class Polyangia; order Haliangiales; family Haliangiaceae; genus JABFXX01. The sequence goes on along the minus strand of JAYUYE010001077.1, from coordinate 3,646 downwards.
GGTCGCGAACGAGCGTCCGATTCCCGCGGGCGCGCATGTGTTCGCGCTCGACCCGACGCCGATCACCGACTGGGACGCGGGCACGCCCACGGTCGAACCATGAGCGGGATCAACGTCGTCGATCGTGTCGGGTTCCACACGCCGCGTTAGCCTCGCTCGAGCTCACGCCTCAAGACGGGCCCGTCTGAGGCGCGCGTGTCTCATCAGCGCTTGTCGTGCGCTCCGCGCGGCGTCGCGCTTGCATCGCTCGCTCGTCATGAGCGATTCGATGCATCACATCCGCCGCGGCCGCGGCCGACCCTTGCTGCTGATTCACGGACTAGGCGGCAATGCGGGCTCGTGGTCGCCAATCCTCGATGTGCTCGCTACCGAGCGCGAAGTGATCGCGGTCGATCTTCCCGGCCACGGTAAGACACCGGCGCTCGTCGGTGAAACGACGGTGTACACACTCGCGGATGCCGTGACGGCGTTCATCCGACAGCATGGCCTCTCGGAGGTCGACGCCGTGGGCAGCTCCATGGGCGGACGGCTGGTGCTCGAGCTTGCGCGGCGCGGTGGCGTGCTCGGCGGGGTGGTCGCGCTCGACCCCGGCGGCTTCTGGCGCGGCTGGGAACGTCACGCATTCTTCGCATCCGTATGGGCCTCGCTCCGTCTGGTGCGATCGCTACAGCCCGTGATGCCCGCGATCTGCCGGAGCAAACTCGGTCGCACTCTATTGCTTGCCCAGTTCTCGGCCCACCCGTGGCGACTGGCCTCGCAGGTCGCGCTCGACGAGATGAGCAGCTACGCGGCCTCGCCCGTGTTCGACGAGCTACTCGACACGCTCGCGCATGGTCAGACCCAAGAGGGCGCACCGCGGGGCTCGATCCGTTCCCCGCTCGTCATCGGATGGGGCCGGCAAGATCGCGTCTGCTTTCCGCGCCAGGCTCAACGCGCGCTCGAAGCCTTCCCGGATGCGCGGCTGCAATGGTTCGAACACTGCGGTCACTTTCCGCACTGGGATGCCCCCGAGGCAACGACAGAGTTGATCCTGCGCGGCATGGTGGCAACAGCGAAGCCTCGGACGATTCCGCTGCGAGACCCACTACCTCGCGGCGCGTGAGGTCGCGGGGTCGTCTGCAACTGGTAGGAAATCGCCCAATGGGGCTCGCCGCGACCACGTAGATGCGAGCGGGATACCGGATTCAAACCGGCGGCCTTCGGCTTGGCAAATCGCGACTCTTCGTGTCCGTGCTCGTCCCGGCTGAAGAGCCACCCACCCTCGAACTGATCAAAACCTCTGTGGCGGGGTACCGAGTTGAGAGACGATGGAGGCGATGAAGAACTCCCTGATCACGCTCTCGCTCTCGCTCTCGCTCTTTCTCCCAGCTTGCAGCGGCAAAGAGGAGGCGAGCAAGATGAGGAAGCTCGCCGACCAGATGTGCGTGTGCAAGGACGCAGCGTGCGCCGACAAGCTGTTCCCCGAGATCGAGAAGTTTTCCGCCGTGAACGAAGGCAAGGAGGTCTCGGCGAGCGCGGCGGATGACTACAACAGCCAGATCGACCGCGTCGAGAAGTGCTACCTGAAGATCCAGGGAGCCGCGGCCAAGGGCGGCGGCGCCGAAAAATAGCGGCTCCGACAGCGGCGTCGGAGGTCAGAGCGTCATCCTCGGAGCTCTGGTTTATCGGAGTCACGCTGGTGCTGCTCAGGAACGTGTCGCGATCGACGTCGTGCTGTCGCTGTCCGCCGCGTAGCTAGAACACGAACGGGTAGCCGAACGAGCCGCCGTTCTGGGTCTTCCCGAACGTTGCCTTCTTGATCGCTGCTGCCACGCAGGTGCCGAGCTGGTCGTCAGGCGTGCTCGACACGCTGATGTCGTCGACCTGGCCCCCGGCGCTGACCTGGACGACGACCTTCACGGTGCCCTTCACGCTGCCGTGGATCTCACCGCAGCGGACGACCGCCGGCTTCATCCTGCCGACGCCCTCGACGATCATCGCGCGATCGATCTTCTCGGGTAGATCGGACTTCGGCGCCGGTGGCGGCTTCTCGACTTCGGCCGGCTTGAACTTCGCGCAACACGCGAGCTGATAGCGATCGAGCGCGCACGAGACTTCGTCGCAGCCGTTCTCGGTTGTTACCGGCGCGAGCTCGGGCTCTTTCTCGACGGCCGGCTCCTTCGGCGGCTTCGCGACCATCGGGATCTTCGCAACCACCACGACCGACGTCTTCGCCGCGACGACCGGCGGCTTCACCGGCTCGGACTCGAGCGGCATGTCGATCTCGTGATCGACCAGCGCGGCGTCCGGCACCACGACCACGGGAGGCGGCTCGACCGGCGGCGGCTCCGCCAGCGGCGGCGCATTCGACGCGACGATCTCTCCCTGCAGCGGAGGCGGCTCGACCGCGGCGCTCGCGTCGGAGTGAGGCTTTCGCATCAGCAGGAACACCGCGAGCATCGCTGCGCCGGCGATTGCGATCGACGCCCACGCGATCGCCATCTTGCGATTCTTGCGGCCGGGCGCGTAGGTGGTGAAGCCCTCGTCGTCGCTGGTCAGCTCGTCGATCGGACGGCTGGTGTTGACGACCGGCGGCGGCAACGTCGTTTTCGGCTTCACCGTGATCACGCGGTGCGAAAGCTCCTCGTCGACCATCACGCTCGGCGACGGCGTTCTTGGGATCGGGCCGGTCTTCTCGACCACCTCGAACTCTCGCGTCTTCGGCGGCGTCGCCTCGAGCTCCTCGACGAACGGCGCCGGCGGGGCAGGGGCGCGCTGCGGTAGTGGCGTCGAGATCGTCGACGAAATCTTGGGACGCGGCGCCGGCGCAGGGCCGACGTTCGTCTTCTCCTTCGCGATGAAGCCAGGGACCGCCTCGATCTTGCGGACGACCGAGACCGACGGCAGGGGGGGCGGAATCGTTCCGGCGCGCGGCGGCGGCTTGGGCGGAGCGGGGACGCCGGCGATCTGGGCCGTCGGCTTCTTCGACGTGATCCACGGCTCGGGCTCGGGGACCTCCATGAGCTCGACGTGCGCGATCCTGGGGAGGCGCATCACGAGGTTCGCGGGCTTCGTGCGGTAGTCGAGCTGCGGGATGATCAGGCGATCGAGGGCGGTCCGGACCGCGCCAATCGAGGACGGGAGGAGGAACACGAAGGTCGACTTGCACTGCGCGGCATCGGCATCGACGAGCATCGCCGCCGTCCCGATCTCCTCGAACGTCATGTAGCGGAACAGGTCCGAGAAGCCAACGAGCGGCTTGGTGACGAGCGGCGCGAGCGCGGCAGCGCCGTACTCGGTACGTGTGCCTGCGGTGGCGAGGATGACGTCGACCCCGGGGTCGGCGATCCACTCGAGGAGCTTTGCGCGGATCGCCTGGAGGAAGTCACCGACCACGGCCTGGTGGACGAGCTTGTGGCCGGCCGTCGTGACCCGGTCGACGATCAGCTGGGCCGGCGGCTCGTCGGCGATCGTCAGCGCATCGCCGATCGCGATCACCGCGACGTTGAGACTGACGAAGCCCCGTTCCATCGTGTCAAGTTTAGCGCGTCGGAGGGCGGGATGCTGCCCGGACGGCAGGACACCCGCTGCTACCCCAAAGCACTTATGGATGCGCTGCGGGGCCGCTGAGCTGGACCTGGAAGCTCTCACGTTCGAGTTCGAACCG
>JAYUYE010001076.1:0-2752 GCA_043752985.1 Myxococcales bacterium | reverse complement strand
ATCGCCGCGCGCTCGCGGGCGTGGCTGAACGCGAGCGCCGCGATCAGGCGATAGCGGCGCGCCGAACGCTCGAACCGTCCGGCCTGAAACGCGGCGTGTGCGCTGCGCGGCAGCCAGAGGAGGAGCCACAGGGTCGCGACCAGGGCGATCACGGCACCGACCCCGACCCAGCGCGGCCCGAACATCGCGCCGAGAAGGATCGGTGCGAGCACGCAGCCGATGCTCCAGCCCACAGCCCGGGCGACGTTCTGCGCGGCCACGCCGAAGGATAGTATGGTAAGGACCGTCCCGGATGTCAGAACGGCTGGTCCCCCTCGGTAAACGCGAGCCCGAAGCTCGGCTGCGCCCGGTGCCCGCTGCCGATGCGCTGCGCGTCTACGTCGAGACGTACGGCTGCCAGATGAACGTCGCTGATTCCAATCTGATCGGTAGCGTGCTCGCGGACGCCGGCTACGTGACCAGCACGCGCGCTGAAGATGCGGACATCCTGGTGATCAACACCTGCGCCGTGCGCGAGAAGGCGGAGGAGCGCGTGACAGCGCGTGCCGCGGAGCTCGGTGCTGTCAAGCGCAAGCGGCCCGGCGCCGTGCTCGCGATCGTCGGCTGCATGGCCGAGCACCTCAAGGAGAAGCTGGGGACGCGTGCGCCGTCGGTCGACGTGATCGCGGGACCCGATAGCTATCGCCGGCTACCCGACCTGATCGCCGCTGCACGCGGCGCGCACACGCAGCCGATCATGGATGTGAAGCTCGACAAGGCCGAGACCTACGAGGGCCTTTCGGGTGCGCTCGGCGGTGACGGTGTGTCGGGGTTCGTCACGATCCAGCGCGGCTGCGACAAGTTCTGCACGTTCTGCGTCGTGCCGTACACCCGCGGTCGCGAGCGCGGTACGGCACCACGTGAGGTGTTGCGCCAGGTTCGCGAGCTCGCCGCCGCCGGCTATCGCGAAGTGATGCTGCTCGGCCAGACGGTCAACTCGTATGTGTGGGACGAGACGAGCTTCGCAGAGCTCTTGCGCGCGGTGTGTCACATCGACGGAATCGAGCGCGTGCGGTTCACGTCGCCCTACCCCGTCGACTTCACCAGCGACGTGATCGCGGCGATCGCGGAGGAGCCGAAGATCTGCAAGTACGTCCACCTGCCGGTCCAGTCCGGATCCGACGTCGTGCTCGAGCGTATGAAGCGCGGCTACACCGTCGCGGACTACCGCACGATCGTCGCCGGATTGCGGAACGCGATGCCGCAGATCGCGCTGTCGACGGACATCCTGACGGGCTTCTCGGGCGAGACCGAAGAGGATCACGCGCAGACCCTCGAGCTGATGCGCGAGGTCCGGTTCGACAGCGCGTTCATGTTCGCGTATTCGGAGCGCGACCTGACGTTCGCCGCGAAGAAGCTCCCCGACGACATCGCCGAGCCGATCAAGAAGCGCCGGCTCCAGGAGATCATCGCGCTGCAGGAGAAGGTCTCCGCCGAGGTGTTCGCTGCGCACGTCGGCCGCGCCGAGCGCGTGCTGGTTCACGGCCCGAGCAAGCGTGACCCGGCGCAGCTGATGGGCCGCACCGATGGGTTCAAGACCGTGATTCTGCCGGCCGGCGTGGGTGCGGTCGGCGAGCTCGTCGACGTCACGATCGAGCGCGCGACGATGGCGACCCTGTTCGGGCGTTGATCAGCGCTTCAGCCGCTCGATGATCCCGGAAGCGACGCGCCGCGAGCCGAGCAGCGTCACGTGCCCGAGGTCGTCGGAGCGCTGGATCAAGCGTGCGAGACCGCCGCCACCCCCGCCAGATCAAATGGCAAACTGGATGCCGGCGCTGCGTCGCTACGAGCTCGCGAGACCGGGAACGTCGGCTTCGATCTCGCCCGCGGTCTCGGCGGGGATCGCGAGCAGCTCGCGGAGCTTCACGAGCGTCGCCTTCTCGGTGTCGGAGAACACGTGGTCGACGATTGCCATCCGGCACGCTGCGCGATACACGCCGCGGCGCGACTCGGGCGACATGCTCGTGAGGTACGCCTCGGGCAGCGCGACGTGCTGCTCGAGCAGGCCCGACGCCGACGTGCGCTCGTCCGGCGAAAGATCTGCGTTCCGGATCAACCGGCGCAACCCATCCGCCTCCGCTTCCGCCAGGACGCCATCCGCCCACGCGATCGCGGCCCACATCCTGATCACGCTGAGGATCTGCGATTCGGCCATGAACCGAGGATACTACAACGGGACGTTCACTCCGGTGCGCTCGCGGATCAAGCGGGCCAGCGTCGGGCGCAGCTCCTCGCCGGTCTTGGACGCCCGCCACGTGGTCGCATCGGTGGGGTCGAAGTGCCATGCCGTGGACACGGCGGCCATCCAGATCTGGCGTGCGGCTCGATGGCTGTTGATCACCACGCGGGTGCCATCTCGGAGGTCGAGGCGGAGCACGCCATCGCTTACAGACACTTCGACATCGTCCGGATCGATGTCGGCAAATGCGTCCTCGAGGGCAGTCAGCTCCTCGCGAGCGACACGATCGAAGTCCGCCTCGTCCATGCGCGCCTCATACCACGATTTGGTACGATGGCTCCCGATGAGCACGCGGCCAGGGGACAGCGAGGCCGACCTCGGCGATCCCGTCGAGTGCGAGGGTCACGAGACCTTGTTGCCGTCGGTGACGCGCTCCGTCCTCTCGACCAAGAGCTTCGTCGCGAGCGAGGCGCTCGCCGACTCGCACTCGATCGCGGACGGCGCGGATTCCTGGGACGGCAAAGGCCGCGGCGC
>JAYUYE010001075.1:0-6913 GCA_043752985.1 Myxococcales bacterium | reverse complement strand
TTCGCGATGGCGCTCCACTCCGACATCATCGTCCCGTACATCTACTCGTTCGGAACCGAGGAGCAGAAGCAGAACTGGCTGCCGGGCTGCGCGTCGGGCGAGATCGTGACCGCGCTCGGGATGACCGAGCCAGGCACCGGCTCCGACCTCGCGGCGCTCACCACGACCGCGGTCAAGCAGGGCGACGAGTACGTGATCAACGGCGCGAAGACGTTCATCTCGAACGGTCAGCTGTGCGACCTCATCATCGTCGCGGCGAAGACGGATATGGATCCGGCGAACGCGCACAAGGGCATCTCGCTGTTCCTCGTCGAGGCGAGCCGCAAGGGCTTCGCGAAGGGGAAGCGTCTCCACAAGATGGGCATGGACTCGCAGGACACGTCCGAGCTGTTCTTCGAGGACTGCCGCATCCCGGCGTCGAACCTGCTCGGTGCCGAGGGCGCCGGCTTCATGATGCTGATGCAGAAGCTGCAGCAGGAGCGATTGTGCGTCGCGATCGGCGCTGTCACCGCCGCCGAGCAAGTGCTCGAGGACACGATCGCGTACACCAAGGAGCGCAAGGCGTTCGGCAAGCCGATCAGCAAGTTCCAGAACACGCAGTTCAAGCTCGTCGAGTGCCTCGCCAAGGTCGAGGTCGGCCGCGCGTACGTCGACAAGGTCATCGGTGAGCACGTCGCGGGCAAGTACCTCGTCAAGGAGTGCTCGATCGCGAAGTTCTGGACCACGGACATGGCGCAGGAGGTGATCGACACCTGCCTCCAGTTCTTCGGCGGCTACGGCTACATGCTCGAGTACCCGGTAACCCGCGCATTCATGGACGCGCGGGTGCAGCGCATCTATGCCGGCACGAACGAGATCATGAAGGTCATCGTCGCGAAGCAGCTCGGGCTGTAGCGCACGGCAAGCGGCGCGCCGCGACGCCGAGCGTGAACCGCTTCACCGTGGATCGCAATCCTTCCCATGGTATCGTCAAAAGACGATGAAGGCTGCCGCGTGTTGCCCTGCCCCCGATCTCCGCGCGATCGGCGACGATGTGGCCGACGAGGCGATCGCGACGATGGCAAAGGCACTCGCGCATCCGATTCGCGTCCAGATTGTTCGCATTCTCGCGCGAACGCCCGGTTGCGTGTGCGGAGATCTCGTCGAGCAGCTCCCGGTGGCGCAGTCCACGGTGTCGCAGCACCTCAAGATCCTCAAGGATGCCGGCCTCATCCAGGGAACGATCGACGGACCGCGGGTCTGCTACTGCATCGACCCTGAGGGCCTGCGGCGCTTGCGGGTCCTCATCGGCGGCCTGTAAAGTCATCGTCGAATGACGATTGGTTCTTCACGCGCATACGTGGCCGAGCTCCTCGGCACGATGCTGCTGCTCGCGGCCGTTGTCGGTTCCGGGGTGATGGCGCAGACGCTCTCTCCGGGCAATTCCGGCGTCGCGTTGCTCGCGAACGCGATCGCCACCGGCGGCGTGCTCTATGTCCTGATCCTCGGCCTCGGCCCGATCTCGGGAGCGCACTTCAATCCCGTGGTCACGCTGATCGAGCTCGCGTTCCGCCGCCTCCCGCGTGCGCGCGCGCCGGGATATCTGATCGCGCAGATCGCGGGTGCCGTGGCTGGCGTGCTGCTCGCCCACGCGATGTTCGGCCTTCCCCTCGTGCAGTCTTCCGAGCACGCGCGGTCCTCGGGCGGTGAGCTGGTCAGCGAAGCGGTGGCGACGTTCGGCTTGTGGCTCGTGATCGCGACTGCGAGTCGAGCGCGGCCGGCAGCGGTCCCTGCGGCGGTCGCGCTGTACATCGTCGCCGCGTACTGGTTCACCGCATCGACGTCGTTCGCCAATCCGGCGGTCACGCTCGCTCGGTCGTTCACCGACACGTTCACCGGGATCCGCCGCGTCGACGTCGTTCCCTTCATCGCGATGCAGCTCGTGGGCGGTGCGGCGGCGGCCGCGGTGACCCGCTGGCTCCTGCCCAGCTCCGAGGTCACGTCGCGCGCATGACCATCCCCGGAGTCCTGTTCCTGTGTGTCGCGAACTCCGCGCGCAGCCAGCTCGCCGAGGGCCTCGCCCGGGCGCGATTCGGGGAGCGAATTCGCATCCAGAGTGCGGGCAGCAAGCCGACGCAGGTCAACCCGTTCGCGATCGAGACGCTACGGTCGTTCGGTATCGACATTGCCTCGGCGCGCTCGAAGCTCGTCGATGACATCGATCCGACCGGCATCGACCTCGTGATCACGCTGTGCGCCGAGGAGGTGTGCCCGGCGTTCTATGCTCCGGTCCGTCGGGTGCACTGGCCGATTCCCGATCCTGCTGGTGACCGACCCGATCAACGCGAGCGATTTTTCCGCGCGAAGCAGCAGATCGAGGCCCGCCTCGACGCGATCGAGCCGGCACTCGCGCTGCCGCCACGGACCTCGGTGATGCCCGCGACCGCCGATGATCGCGCGGAGGTCGTGGCGCTGCTGACGGCCGCCAAGCTCCCGCTCGACGGGCTCGACGCGTGCTTCCCGCACGACACGATCGTCGCGCGGATCGATGGTGCTCTCGTCGGGGTGGCGGGTCTCGAGCGCTGGGGAACGTGCGGACTGCTGCGCTCGGTGGCGGTCGCGGCGGGAGTCCGCGGTTCCGGCATCGGGAGCGCGCTGATCGCGGAGCGGCTGTGCATCGCGAAGCTCGATGGCCTGAGCTCGGTGTATCTGCTCACCGCCGGCGCCGACCGCTATTTCGGAGAGCGCGGGTTTGTCACCGTCGAACGCGCTGCGCTCCCCGCGATCCTCGCCGGCTCCACGCAGCTGACGCTACCCGCGGTCGCGATGGTCAAGCAGCTGGACTAGGCTACAGTCCACCGATGCCCACGGCGGTGATCGACATCGGCACGAACACTCTGTTGTTGCTGATCGTCGACCCCGCAGTGAAGCCGATCGTCGACCTCTGTCGATTCGGTCGCCTCGGGAAGGGGCTCGACGCGAGCGGCCGGCTCGATCCGGCATCGATCGCCGCGAGCCTCGAGATCTGTCGCGAGTACCGCCGCGTGATGGACGATACCGGCGCGGGCACGCCGCTGGTCGTCGGGACCCAGGCGCTGCGCGAAGCATCCAACAGCGCTGACTTCGTCGGTCCCGCGCAGGAGCTTCTCGGCGCCACGATCGAGGTGATCAGCGGCGAGCGCGAAGCGAACCTCGCGTTCGTCTCGGTCGCGCGCACATTTCCCGAGCTCGTTGCGTCGCCGTACGTCGTCGTCGATGTAGGCGGTGGCTCGACGGAGATCATCGTCAGCAACGGCGCGAAGGTGGTGTCCGCGGTCAGCGTGCCGATCGGCGCGGTCCGGCTGACCGAGCGCCACCTGAAGCACGATCCGCCGTCGGCCGAAGAAGCCCGTGCGCTGTTTGCCGACATCGATCATCAGCTCGCGCAGCTCGAGCTGCCAACCGGCGTTGCGGTCGTTGCGACCGCCGGAACTGCGACCACGCTCGCCGCGATGGCCCTTCGCCTCGACAGGTACGACCCGGTCGCGGTCACCGGACTTCGGCTCGAGGCGATGGCGATCGACGCGCAGCTCGCGCGCCTCCTGACCGCGAACATCGCCGCGCGGCGCGCGATCAAGGGCATGGAGCCCGAACGTGCCGACGTGATCGCGGGCGGTGTCGCGATCCTCGCGCGCGTGATGCACCGGATCGATGCGCCGGTGATGATCACCTGCGATCGCGGCGTGCGCTGGGGCCTCGCGTACGAGCGCGCAGATCGTTGACGCCGCTCACTGCGCGAGCAAGGCGATCTCCGCATCCGACAGCACGCGATCGAAGATGATCACATCCTCGATCTGGCCCTCGAAGAAGTGACCCATCGCGCCACCGCTGTGGTGCGCACCGATCAACAGCGGGTCGGAGTCGTAGGTCACACCGACCTGGTTCGTGGCCCCGTCGAAGACACCGCCGGCGTACAAGCGCTTGACGGTCCCGTCATAGCTGAACCCGACGTGGGTCCAGGTCGCCGGCGCGAGGATCGACGTCCCGAACAGCGATTCGCCGAAGCCCGAGGAGTAGCTGAGTTGCCCGGTGAACAGGTGATCGAGAGCGAACGAGCTCGCCGGGCCCATGCCCACCGAACGTGCCACGATCACCTCGAGGTCCACGGGCCGTCGTACCGGTTGAATCCAGGCAGTGATCGTGAAATTACCGAGGTCCGCCTCGCCGCCGATGGGCTGCCAGAGCAGCGAGTCATTGGTGCCGTCGAACAGCGCCGCGAACATCGGCCCTCCAAGTCGTGCCTGGCCGCGGACCGGGCAGCTGGTCGCCGCGCAGGTCATGTGGCGCCCGTTGCCGCTGACATCACGCGCCATCATCGTCGCGGAGAAGTCGTCGTCGAGCGGATACCGGGCGAACACCGCCGACGCCGGGATCGAGTCGATCGGCGAGCCGCCATCGTCACCGGCCGCATCGAATCCGACGCGCCCACAGCCCGCCAGGAACCAAACCGCGAGCATCCGCTGTTTGTGATCAACCGTGGAGCGCAGGAGCGAGATGATACAGCATCAAGTACACGATCACGCCGGTCACCGAGACGTACATCCAGATCGGCCACGTGAACCTGACGAGCCGCCGGTGCTTGTCGAAGTTGCCACCGAGCGCGTGCTTGAGCGCGCCGAGCACGAGTGGCACGAGCGCGACCGCGAGCACCATGTGCGACATCAAGATCGCCAGGTAGATGATCTTGTCGATGCCCTCACCCGGATACTTGTGGGCGCCGGTCGTCGCGAACCGGATGACGTACGAGACGAGGAACACGCTCGACGCGGTGAACGCGTAGAGCATTCGCTTGCGGTGCAGTGGGACGTCGCCGCGCGCGATCGCCACGCGGCCAGCGACGAGGAACACGAAGCAGGTCAGGTTGAGCGCCGCGTTGATCGCGGGGTGCAGCTGCTCCCACGTCATCGATATCTCAGCTCCGCCCGTCGAGGACCATCACCGCGAACAGAATCGGCAGGTAGATGATCGAGGCGAGAAACACGTTGCGGGCCCACTTGGTACTGCCGCTCTTCAGACCAGCGAAGCCCTGCACGAGGACGAACGCACCGAGCGTCGACGCGACGACGAGATACGGGATGCCTGCCACGCCGAGCGGCACGGCCATCAGGCTGACGACGACCTGGACGACGAGATAGATCGCGATCTCCATCTTCGCTCTCCGGATGCCATGGGTTCCGGGTAGCGTCTTGAGTCCCGCAGCCGCGTACTCGCGCTCGCGGTACAGCGCGATCGCGTGGAAGTGAGGCACCTGCCAGAAGAACAGCACGCCGAACACCGCGAGCCCTGCGAGCTCGATGCGGCCGGTCGCCGCGGTCCAGCCCATCAGAGCGGGCATCGCGCCGGGGACGCCCCCGACCCAGACCGCCCAGTGCGATCGTTGCTTCATCGGCGTGTACACACCGACGTAGAGGATCAGCGCGAGGAGGCCGAGTGCGGCGGTGACGAAGTTCACCATCATCAGTACGGGGAGCGCAGCAGCGCCCTGGATCACGCCGAACCACAGTGCGGTGCGTGCGTCGAGGCGGCCCTGCGGCAGCGGCCGATTCTTCGTACGCGTCATCAGGCAGTCGACGTCGCGCTCGAGCCACATGTTGAGCGTGTTCGCCGTGCCGACGATCAGGGCGGTGCCGGCGAGTAGCCACAACGCGACGGGCATCGCGACCGTGCCGGGCGCGAGCGACATCGCACCGGCCGCCGTGAGCAGCGACATGATCATGATGCGCGGCTTGACCAGCGCGATCAGGTCCGCGGTCTTCGCGGTCAACGTCTTCGCCGTCAGCGCCTGCGCGGTCACTTCTTGACCTCACGCCGGAGCACCGGACCGGTGTCGAGCTCGACCTTCGAGACCGCGACCCGAGGGTTCGTGACGAGCCACATGGACATCCACACCGCCCAGAGGCCCGCGGCGCCCGCGAAGTGACCCACGGCGACAGGGACCTCGCGCATCGTCATCACGGTCGCGATGCCGAGGGCGACCTGCGCCAGAACGAGCACGGGAGCGAACAGCGCGAGCATCCGGACCGATGACCAGGATTTCGCACGGCGGGCGACAACGACCGCGGCCATCGTGGTGACGATCGCCACGACGACGCCGAACGCGCGATGCAGCATGTGCAGCTGCTGAACGCCTGCTTCGGGGAACCAGTCACCGCTGATCGTGCAGGTCGGCATGCCGAGGCAGACCATCGCCGCGCCGTGGTGACGGACGAGCGCACCGAGCAGGAGCTGGAGGAACACCGCGCCGACCGCGACCGCGATCCACGTCCGCGCAGAGCCGAGCTCGGCGCGCATCCGGTCGTGGCGCTGGAGCTCGACCACGCTCGGGGCGGGGCGAGTTCGGAACGCTGTGTAGATCAGGGTCGCGAAGTAGCTCATCCCGAGCAGGAGGTGCGCGGTCGAGATGAACCACGGCAGCTTGTACTTGACGGTGATCGCACCGAGGGCGCCTTGCGCGAGCACCAGGGCGAGCAGCAGCGCGGCGAGCTTCGCCGTCCCGCGCCGGCGCTTGAACAGGAGATAGGTCAAGACCAGCTGGAGCATTCCGACGGTCATCGCGGCGAGCCGGTGACCGTGCTCGTAGAACACGCCGCCGACCATGGGCGGGAACAGCTCGCCATTGCACACGAATGTCGGCTCGGGGCAGGCGAGGCTCGACCCGGTCGGGTTCACGGTTCCGCCGATTACCAGCAGAATGAAGGTCGCGATGGCCGCGACCTGCGCGAGGCGATGCTCCAGCATGGGACTACTTTCTTGGGGTATCACATGAGGTGCTCCTTCGACGAGCTTCGGTTCGCGATGCGACAAGACACCGCCCTGCGGGCGGACCCTAGTGATTTCCCTGGGTTGTGACAGGTTAGAGGGTTGCCCCCGCAACCACCGTCGGCGTACAGTCCAG
>JAYUYE010001074.1:0-6917 GCA_043752985.1 Myxococcales bacterium | reverse complement strand
CTCCGCGACCTCGATCGTCGCATCGCGGCGGGTCCCCTCGGCGAGCTGGCGCACCCGTGCGAAGGACCCTGACTCGAGGCCCGCGACGGTCAGGATCGACCGCTCGCGCTCGGCGGCGAGCGTGCCTTCGCCGGCAGCTCGCATCGAGTCACCGAACATCGGTCCGGTCACCACGAGCTCGCCAGCGGTCATGCGAGCCTCGTCGGTGTCGGGATCGTCGCAGGTGAACATCCCTCCGTTCTTCTTGTGCAGGACATCGCCAGCGATGACACGCCGGTACAGCCCATCTTCGATCCGCGCGCGCAACCATGCGTTGAACAGCTCGGACTGCAGCGACGACACGAGGAAGCGATCGAGCTTGCGGTCGCGACCCGGCTTGCGCGTGCCGTCGAGCAGCTCGCGGCCCTTGATCGCGTTGTCGCCGTCGCGGCCGAACCGCTGCTCGCCATACCAGTTCGGCGCACCGGGTGGCTCCGCGAGCCGGGCGAGGATCTGCTGCGCGCGCTCGATCGCATTGTCCTCCACACCGCGCACGGTCAGGCGAAACCGGTTCGCACGCACGTGGCCGGTGCGCAGCTTGTTGGTGTGGCGCGAGACATCGAGGATCGTGATCTGGTCGAGCGCGAGCGCGCGAACGGCTTCAGGCGTCAGCGGCGGCGGCAGGCTCAGCCATTGCCGCGTGACCGCGTGGCGATCCTTCAGACCGGCGATGCCGATGTCGCGCTCGTTGATACCGAGGGCGCGCGCGATCGCCGCGGCCGCGTGGCGCGTGGTCAGGCCGCGCTTCTCGATCCGGACGTAGACGTGATCGCCCGCGCCCGAGGGCAGGTACGCCGGCTCCTCGTCGACGATGAAGTCGTCGTCCGTCGTGCGCAGGACACCGCCGATGCCCAAGATCTCGGAGGTCAGGTACGGCAGGTCCACGGCCGGCAGTCTGCCACTTCTCGCGGGCGACGGTGCTAGCATCGAGCAATGCCGCATCGCGTGCTGTTTGCGCTGGTCGCCGGGTTGCTCGGCTGCGGTGGGGCTTATCCGCCGCGAGCCGCGAAGCCGAGGCCGCCGTCGGGTGGCATCGAGAGGGCGGCGCTGCCTTACGCGGTGCTCGACGCGCGGACTGGCCGGCAGGTCGACACCGAGGCGTTCTGGGACGGACTCGGCGATGCGCGCGCAGTCTGCATCGGCGAGGATCATACGAACCCGCACCATCACTGGGTGCAGCTCGAGATCATGAAGCAGATGGCGAAGCGCGCGAACGGTGCGCCGCTCGCGCTGAGCCTCGAGATGATCCAGCGGCCGTTTCAGGGTGTGCTCGATGATTACGCGGCGAAGCGGATCGATGCGGCCGCGCTGCGGTCCCGCGTCGGCTGGGAGGAGCGCTGGAGCTACGACTGGGGCTTCTACGCGCCCACGCTCGACGTCGCGATCGGCGCAGGCGCGAAGCTGCTCGCGGCAAACGCGGCGAAGGAGCTGACCAAGAAGGTCGTGCGCAAGGGCCTCGAGTCGCTCACGCCCGAGGAGAAGTCGCAGGTCCCCGAGCTCGTGCTCGACGACGCCGTGCACCGCGCGTGGTTCGACAGCCTGATGGAGGGCATGGGCGGCGCACACGCGCACAGCAAGCCGGCCGACGAGAACGCGCCGGCACCGCCGACGACTCCGCACGAGGGTGACCTCCCCGAGATGCCGAGCGCGGAGCGGATCTACACGGTCCAGGTGATCTGGGACGAGACGATGGCCGACGTCACCGCGAAGTGGCTCGCCTCCACGCCGAACGGCCGCGCGATCATCCTCGCCGGTAACGGCCACTGCCATGACTCGGCGATCGTCAAGCGCCTCGAGCGGCGGGGCGTCGGTGATGTGGTCTCGGTGCGGCCCGTGATCGATACAGATGGCGAGCTCGCTGCTGCGCTGGTCAAGCCGATGAACGACTACATCGTCGTGCTGCAGATGCCGGGCAAGCCGCGCTAGCTCACTTCACGAGTGCGCTGCCGGCCTTCGGGCCGTTCTCGTCGTTGACCATGCGGATGTAGAGCTTCGCGCTCTTGTTGTTCGGGTCGACGGTGAGCACGTGCTGCCACTCGACGAGCGCGTCCTCCTTGCGACCGAGGGAGAACAGCGTGACGCCGAGGTGGATGCGCGCCGGGATGAAGTCGGGGCGCAGCCGCTTCGCGTGCTCGAACTCGGCGATCGCGGCGTGGTGCACGCCCATGTCGCGATAGACGTTTCCAAGGCGGACGCGGAGGTCGGCGAACTCGGGGCACAGGTCGAGCGCCTTGGAGTACTCGCGGACACTCTCGTCGAACATCGCGAGGCCGGCGTACGACGACGCGAGGTCGGCGTGCATGTTCGCGAGCTTGCCGCGGGCGAACCGATCGAGCGCGTTGGGCTGCCCGACGCTCGCCGAGACCGCGCGGGTGTAGACCTCGCGCGCGCGATCGTACTTGCCGCGATCGTTGTACGTGACCGACAGGTTGAGGGCGGCCTCGGTGTAGCGAGGGTTCAGGCGCAGCGCGGTCTCGAACGCTTCCTCGGCGTCCTGGAACCGACCCTGCGAGTGATAGACGACGCCGAGCATGTTGTAGAGGTCGGGGAAGCTTGGCCTGGCGGAGGCAGCCTCGGCGAGGAACGGCTCCGCCTGCTCGAACTCACCCGCGTTGTAGTGCTCGCGCCCGAGCGCGATCAGCGACTCGACCCGGTCAGCGCTCATCGTCGATTACGATACTACGAGTAGTTCGCGGGCCCGATGTAGGCGCGACGGCTTACTGCTTGGCGGGGGCCAGGCCGCCGAGGGCGGACTTCGCGTCGTCGGCGCGGTCGCTGCGCGGGTGCTTGGCGACCAGCTCCTGCCAGACGCCGCGTGCGCGATCGGGCATCGCCACCGCCACGTAGGCGCGGCCGAGCAGCCAGAGGGCCTCCTCGTCGTAGCCGACGCCGCGATAGCGCTCGAGCAGGCGGCGCAACCGGATCACGGTGCCCATCGGCTTTCCACGATCCCAGTAGTAGCGAGCGACATACCACTCGTGATCCGCGAGCTTCTTGCCGACCTTGACGATGATCTCCTTGGCCTTTGCGCGGTACGGAGAGTCCGCGTACTTGTCGAGGAAGGTCTTGAGCTCGTTACCGGCGTCCTCCGTCGAGGATTGGTCCTTCTCGAACGACGGCGGGAACAGCCAGAAGTCGCCCGGGAGCTGCTTGTAGTAGGCCTCGCCGATCCGGTACGTGGAGTAGCCGTTCGCGACCATCTCGTGGGTCGGGTGGAACTTGATGAACAGGCGGTACGAGTCGATCGCCTCGAGGTATTGCTCGGCGCCAAACTCGGCGTCCGCGAGGCGGAGCTCGGCGAGCACGGCGTACTTCGAGTACGGGAACCGGCTCTTGATGAAGCCGAAGTACTTCGAGGCCGCGACCCAGTCCTTGGCGTCGAGCTGCTTGAGACCCTTCTCGTAGTTCTTTTGCGCCGAGACCGAATACTCGACGGCACCGGTACCGCTCTTGCCACCGCAGGCCGGAAGAGCCAGGACCGCCACCATCCCGGACAAGACGAGCAGGATGGCGTTGAGGAAGTTCTTGGAGCTCATGGGGATTTCGGCGCTTGCGGTTGATACACCGTAGCGCGATGGGGATCAACGGCATGGGTTGGACCGCGATCACGCCCCCGGCGTTGCCTGTGCCGAAATGAGATAAGAGATCGGGATGAGCTCCCGGTTTGGTCTCGTGTTTGCCCTGGTCGGCTGGTCCGGATGCGGCGGCGGCGGCTCGCAGATCCCGATCGGCCCGGTGCCCCCGAAGCAGACCACCGGCACGCTCGCCGGTCCCTTGTGCAAAGACGATGCGTGCACGTGCGCGAACACCGCGGCCGAGGCCGGAGTCGGTGAGGGCGGCCGCAAGCGGTTCGAGATCCGGCTCAAGAGCTCGCAGGAGCTGTGGCTCAAGCTGCCCGGCGACATATCCCTCTACA
The DNA here is from genome assembly GCA_043752985.1 of Myxococcales bacterium. Lineage (GTDB taxonomy): Bacteria > Myxococcota_A > Polyangia > Haliangiales > Haliangiaceae > JABFXX01. Next base: position 2,962 of record JAYUYE010001074.1, on the reverse strand, counting down.
AGACCAACGAGAAGGTCGACGCGTGCTTCTACGTCGATCTCGCGCCGGGCGAGCACTCGATGTCGCTGCGCGCGTCGGACAAGGTCGGCGTCTCGGCCGAGGTCGTGGTCCGCGAGATCGGGGCCAAGACAGGCAGCTTCTACAACACGTTCCAGTTCGAGTGTGGCAACCCGGGCGCGTGCTCGTTCGAGGAGCTCGACGCCGTGAAGGCGAGCTACGCGCCGTACGCTCGCGGGCTCCACGACACGTGCGGATCGACGCGGATCAAGAACATCGCGTGGGACCACGGCAAGGCGCCCGACGGCACGCATCCGAGCGAGCTCGTCGTGCGCGCGACGCTCGACATCTACAAGTTCGAGCCGGCGAAGAAGTCGGGCGACGAGACCTGCGGTGAAGGGGGTGGCCGTGGCCCCGCCGGCGAGCCCGAGGCCGAGGACGCACCGGCGCCCGCAGCCCCACCGGCTCCGTGAACGAGGTCATCGCGCCCGACGAGCCAGCCAACGAGCGCTTTGGGGTTGCTCGTCGGTCGACCGGGTGCGACACACTGCTGCCGTGAGCGCGTTCGACTATCCAGATGCCTACGACGTGATCGTCGTCGGTGCCGGCCATGCCGGCTGCGAGGCTGCGCTCGCCGCGGCGCGGATGGGCGCGCGCGTGCTCGTGCTGACCGGCAGCCTCGAGATGGTCGCGCAGATGTCGTGCAACCCGGCGATCGGCGGCGTCGCGAAGGGCCACCTCGTCAAGGAGATCGACGCGCTCGGCGGTGAGATGGCGAGCGTGACCGACGCGACCGGGATCCAGTTTCGCCGGCTCAACGCGAGCAAGGGACCCGCGGTGCGTTCGACGCGCGCGCAGGCCGACAAGCGCCGCTATCGCGACGAGATGCGCGGCCGGCTCGAGCAGCAGGCGAACCTCGCGCTGCGCCAGGGTGAGGTCGCACAGCTCGGCGTGATCGACGACGGCGGGTCGGCCACGCGCAAGCGCGTCGTCGGGGTGACCACCACGATCGGCGTGCGCTATGCGGCGCGCGCGGTGATCCTGACGACCGGCACGTTCCTCCGCGGCGCGATCTTCGTCGGCGAGTCGAAGGGGGCGGGCGGCCGGGCAGGCGAGGCACCGTCGATCGGCCTGTCGCACTCGCTCGACGCGCTCGGGTTTCCGCTCGCACGCTTGAAGACGGGGACGCCGTGCCGGCTCGATCGCAAGACGCTCGACGTCGAGGGCCTCGAGCTGCAGCCCGGTGACGATCCGGCGCCGATGTTCCGCTGGACGCGCACGCCGCGCACGCCGCCGCTACCGCAGCTGGCGTGCTGGCTGACGTACACGAACGAGCGCACGCACGCGCTGATCCGCGAGGGGCTGCCGCGCTCGCCGCTGTATCGCAAGGAGATCCAGGGCACGGGCCCGCGGTACTGCCCGAGCATCGAGGACAAGGTTGTCCGGTTTGCGGACAAGGATCGCCACCAGATCTATCTCGAGCCCGAGGGCCTCGATTCCGCCGAGGTCTATCCGAACGGCATCTCGACCTCGCTGCCGTTCGACGTCCAGCTCGCGTTCCTGCGGACCATTCCCGGCCTCGAACGCGCCGAGATGACGCGCCCGGGCTACGCGGTCGAGTACGACTTCATCGATCCGCGCGAGCTCTTGCCGACGCTCGAGACGCGACGGTGCGCCGGCCTCTATCACGCCGGTCAGATCAACGGCACCAGCGGCTACGAGGAGGCCGCGATCCAGGGGCTATTCGCCGGGATCAACGCGGCGATCGCGCTCGGCTTCGGACCCGACGCCGAGCCGATGATCCTGCGCCGGGACCAGGCGTACGGCGGCGTGCTCGTCGACGACCTGACCACGCAGGGCACCAAGGAGCCGTACCGGATGATGACCTCGCGCGCGGAGTTCCGGCTGCTCCTGCGCGAGGACAACACCGTCGACCGCCTGCTGCCGACCGGCCGCAAGCTCGGGCTCGTCAGTGATGCGCGCTGGCGCGAATTCGAGGCATGGGGCGCCGAGCTCGCCGCCGTACGCGACCGGGTCGTGCACGCCTCCGTCGTCGGAACGGCCGCGGTCAACGATGCGCTCGCCCGGTTCGGCTCGTCGCCGCTCGTTGCCCGGCGCGCCACGCTCGAGGAGCTGCTGCGTCGTCCCGAGCTCGACTGGAGTGCGGTCGAGCAGATCGCCGCCGCCGGGGGTGTCGCCGTGAGCGAGGCGAGCCCGGCCGCACTCGAGCGGATCGCGGTCGAGGTCACCTACGAGGGCTACCTCCGCCGGCAGGAAGTCGATGCGGCGAAGGTGGCGCGGTCCGACGCCGTGCGGTTGCCCGACGAGCTCGACTATCGCGACATCCCCGGGCTGTCGAACGAGGCGGTCGAGAAGCTCGAGGCGATCCGGCCGCGCTCGGTCGGCCAGGCGTCGCGGATCAGCGGGGTGACGCCGGCCGCGGTCACGATCTTGTTGACGCACATCGGACTCGTCGAGCGTCGGCGCGCTGCGGTACGTTCGCCACTTCCATGAAGCTTCTTTTCTCGGTCGGGGCACTCGCGGTCGTTGGTTCGAGCATGCAGGCGGAGGCCGGCGGGCTGTTCCTGCCTGGATCCGGAGCCGTCTCGACGTCGCGCGCAGGCGCCGCGGTTGCGTCGACGAGCGACGGCGAGGCGCTCGGCCTCAACCCCGCCGGTCTCGCGAAGACGACCGGCACGACGATCACGCTGTCGATGGCGATCATCGACTACGCGATGACGTTCCGCCGGCGCGGCACGTACGACTACATCGACAACGACGACCAGGCGTGGGAAGGCGCGCCGTACCCGGTCGTCGCCGACAACGCGAAGCCGCCGCTCGCGATCGGCTCGTACCAGCCGATCCCGGTGTTCGTGGTCACGACCGATCTCGGCGGCAAGGCCCCCAAGCTGCGGCTCGCGGCTGGCATCTACGCGCCGAACGCATATCCGTTCCGCGATCTGTG
>JAYUYE010001073.1:0-6922 GCA_043752985.1 Myxococcales bacterium | reverse complement strand
GCAGAACGCCCACCGACGCGACGCGACGGCCAGGGCACGAAGTAGTAGCGGTCCCACGCCAGGTTTTCCGCGAGCCGGCGCGAAGCGGGCATCCGCTTTTCCGAGCGCAGGCTCCGTGCATCGCGCACACTGTGGACATGACGCGCGCTCTTGTCCTCGTGCTGTTCCTCGTCGCCGCTCCGGCTGTCGCAGACTCGACCACGAAGCCGGCCCCGGCCCCGGCGCAACCGGAGACGAAGACCGCCACGAAGACCGCCACGAAGCTCGACACGTGCAAGAGGGTCGTGGTCGGCCGCGGCCTCGAGCGCAAGGTCGTGTGCGAGATCGTGGCGCCGATCGACGTCAAAGAAACGGCGCCGAAGCCAAACGTCGTGATCGTCCATCAGTCGCCCCGCGCCGTGGTCGGTCGGCCGAAGTCGGAGAACCGGCTCAACGGTCTGAGCCAGCGCCGCAACTAGCGCCTCAGCGATCGACGGCCGCGAGGACCTCGTCGGCCGCGCGCTCACCCGCTTCGATCGCGCCCTCCATGTAGCCGGGCCAGCGCGTCGCGGATTCGGTGCCCGCGAAGTGGATGCGGCCGTGCGGCGCTCGCCACTGCGCGCCGGCGGACAGCACACCCAGCGGCAGCGTTGCGACGCAGCCCGCGCTCCAGGGATCCGCGCCCCAGTCGACGTCGACGTAGTCGATCGGGGTCGCCGCCTTCTCGCCGAGCTCCGCGACGAGCGTGGCGACGACCTCGGCGCTGCGCGCCGCGAGCTCGCGTGCGGCCCAGCCGATCGCGGGTGGACCGACGACGAACGCGAGCAACGCCGGCACACCACGGGGCGTGATCAGCTCGACCGTCGCGCGCACGGTACCGCGCGGTTGATAGATCTCGCCCGACGAACCGTCGTCCCGCCAGAACGCGCGGTCGTAGGCAACGAAGCACTTCACGACCGGGCCCATGCGAGACGCCGCGGCGAAGGCACGCGCTGGTGGTGGGAGGTCGATGGCGATCGTGCGCGCGAGAGCCGGTGGTACAGCGAGCACGAGGCGCCGCGCGGTATGCGGTTCGCTGGCCGTCCGCGCGACGACGTGGCCGTCCGCGTCCTGGATGGCGACGATCGGCGCCCCGAGCGTGATCCGATCGGAGAGGTGCTCGGCGAGTCGGAGCGCGAGCGTCTGCGCCCCGTCAGTGAAGCGATGCTCGCGACCGCCGCCCGGCAGCTCCGGACCGCGTGGTGCGAAGTCGCCGGTCGCCGCGAGCCGGGACAGATACTCGAGGAGTGACAGGTCGGCGGGCGATGCCGCGAACACGAGCTCGGCGTGGAGCGCGATCCGATCACGCGCGAGCGGGTTTTGGATCGTACGCGTGAGCCAGTCGGCGAGCGTCTGCTGATCGAGCTCCGCCGAGGGTGCGCGGCTCGCGCGGCGAATCCGTCGGATCGCGCGCCAGCTCGCGATCGCCGCAGCGAGCTGTGTGAACAGCCCGGGTGGGTCGCCGGCGAAGTGTGCGCGACCCGCGCGGTCATGACGAAACGTGGTCGCTCCGAGCTCGGCCGCGAGGGCAGCGACGCGCGGTTGCCCGACCGTGATCCATTGCCCGCCGAGGTCGATCACGTCGCCCGCGAGCGAGCCCGTGTGCAGCCGGCCGCCGACCCGATCGCGCGCCTCGAGAACCCGCACATCAGCGCCGGCCGCAGCAAGCCGGCGTGCGCACACCAGGCCGGAGAGTCCCGCGCCGACGACGATCGCGTCGTGGATCACGGCTTCCAGAACAGCAGCCGGCGCCCGAACCGGAGCAGCCAGAGCAGCGCGGCCATCCGCCACGGATACGTGTAACGGATCGGCCGCCGTTCGAGACAGCGCTCGACCAGTGCGGCGGCACGATCAGCGGAGATCATGAACGGGCGCATCGTGCCGCTCGACATGGCCGTGTCGACGAAGCCGAACCGGACGTTGGTGACCGCGACTCCGTGGGGCCGGCACGCGCGCGCGAGGCCCTCGAGGTACGACGACATGCCGGCCTTCGAGGCGGCGTAGCTCGGTGCACTCCCGTCGGTCATCGCGTCGGCCTGGCTCGACAGTCCGACGAAGTGGCCGGCGCGGGCTTCTAGCATTCGAGGGATCACGACCGCGGCGGTCACCACAGCGCCGACCAGGTTCGTGGTGAGCACATCGGCCTCGGTGCTGAGATCGCGAAGGTCGATCTCCTTGCCGATGCCCGCGGTGTAGATGCAGACGTCGGGGACCGCGGTCGCGAGCGCGTCGACGAGGGTCACCCGAAAATCCGCGGCGCGAACGTCTGCGATCACGTGGCGGTACCGTGCGTGGGTGAGCTCCGGTGTGCGGCGCGCAACGCCGATCACCGTCCAGTCGCGCGCCAGGAGCCGCTGCGCAAGCGCGAGCCCGATGCCGGACGAGGCGCCGACGACGAGGGCGGTGGGCACGACCCATAGTACGTCACGGGGCTAAGATGCGCGCATGGGTGACGTCAGCGACGACCGCACGTGGCACACGACCGCCTGCATCCTGTGCAGTCAGAACTGCGGCATCGAGGTCGAGCTCGACGGCCGCACGCTGAACAAGATCCGTGGCGACAAGGCGCACCCGGCATCGCGCGGCTACGCCTGCGAGAAGGCGCAGCGCCTCGACTACTACCAGAATGCGAAGGGTCGGCTGACCTCGCCGCTGCGCCGCCGCCCAGACGGCACGTTCGAAGAGATCGATTGGGACACGGCGATCCGCGAGATCGCCGAGCGAATGGCGAGCGTGCGCGACACGCATGGCGGCGACACGATCTTCTATTACGGCGGCGGCGGGCAGGGAAATCACCTCGGCGGTGCGTACTCGCGCGCCACGCGTGCCGCGCTCGGCTCGATCTACTCGTCGAATGCGCTCGCCCAGGAGAAGACGGGTGAGTTCTGGGTCGACGGTCAGCTCTACGGCAAGCCGAAGTGCCATACGAGCGGCGACTTCGAGCACGCCGAGGTCGCGCTGTTCATCGGCAAGAACCCGTGGCAATCGCACGGGCTGCCTCGCGCTCGGGTCGTGCTCAAGGAGCTCGCATCGGATCCTGCGCGCACGTTGATCGTGATCGATCCGCGACGCACCGAGACCGCGGCGATGGCCGACCACCACCTCCAGGTTCGTCCGGGTGGCGATCCCTTCGTGCTCGCCGCGCTGCTCGCGGTCCTCGTGCAGGAAGATCTCGTCGACCACGACTTCGTGCGCGATCGAACCACGGGCTTCGAGACCGTTCACAATGCGCTCGTTGGCATCTCGGTGGCCGACTACGCCGCGCGTGCCGGTGTCCCCGAGGCGCAGGTCCGCGAGGTCGCGCGCAGGATCGCGCGGGCCACGGGTGGCGTCGCGACGTTCGAGGACCTCGGTGTGCAGCAGGCGCGGCACAGCACACTCAACTCGTATCTCGAGAAGCTGCTCTATCTGCTCACCGGCAACTTCGCGAAGCGTGGCGCGATGAACATCCACAGCCACGTCGTACCGCTCGTCGGCAACAGCAGCCGCGAGTACGCCACGCCGGTCGGTGGTCACCGGATCATCGGCGGCATGGTGCCGTGCAACGTGATCCCCGACGAGATTCTTACGGAACATCCGAAGCGCTTCCGCGCAATGCTCGTCGAGAGTGCGAACCCCGCGCATTCGCTCGCGGACAGCGCACGCATGCGCGGGGCGTTCGCGGCGCTCGAGCTCGTGGTGGTGATCGACGTCGCGATGACCGAGACCGCGCGCCTCGCGCACTACGTGCTGCCGGCCGCCTCGCAGTTTGAAAAGTGGGAGGCGACGTTTTTCAACCTCGAGTTCCCGCACAACGTGTTCCAGCTTCGCGCGCCAGTTCTCGCACCGCTGCCGGGCACGCTCGCCGAGCCCGAGATTCATCGCCGGCTCGTGCGCGCGCTCGGTGCCCTGCGCGACGAGGACCTGACGGAGTTGCGGGCGGCTGCGGCACTCGGGCGCCCCGCGCTGGCGGGAGCGTTCTTCGCGGCGAGCGCGCGCAATCCAATGATCGGCAAGCTCGCGCCGGTGGTGCTGCTCGAGGTGCTCGGTCCCACGCTACCCGAGGGAGCTGCCGCGACCGCCGCGCTGTGGGGCGCTGCGCATCTGTGCGCGATGTCCTTCGCGGACTCGGTACGGCGCGCGGGGTTCGACGGCGTCGGGCCGCTGCTCGGGGAGCAACTGTTCGACGCGATGCTCACCCGCCGTTCAGGCGTGACGTTCTCCGTCGACGATTATCCCGAGACCTGGAAGCGGATGGAGACCAATGACAAGCGCGTGCACCTCGCAATCCACGAGCTGCTCGGCGAGCTAGCGACGCTCGCATCCGAGGATCCCTCCGCGCGTGATCCCGAGTTCCCGTTCCTGCTGTCCGCCGGCGAGCGACGGTCGAACACGGCGAACACGATCTTTCGCGATCCGAGCTGGCGCAAGAAGGACCGCGAAGGTGCGCTGCGCATGTCCGCGATCGATGCGGCGCGACTCGGCATCACCGACGGGGGACGCGCGCGCGTCACCACGAAAGCGGGCTCCGTGGTCACGGTCGTCGAGGTCACCGAGACGTTGCAGGCGGGTCATGCGAGCCTGCCGAACGGGCTCGGGGTCGATTACGCCGACGCCGCCGGCCTACCGGTCATCCATGGCGTCGCGCTCAACGAGCTGACGTCCTCGGGTGATCGCGACTGGATTGCGGGCACACCGTGGCACAAGCACGTGCCGGCGCGCATCGAAGCGGTGTAGCGAGCTGACAGGTCCGATCTAAAGACGGCGGCGGATGCGGGCGTCGACGCTGTAGCGACCGGCGCCGTTGGCGGCGAGCAGCGCGAGGCCACCGATGATGGCGAGGTTCTTCACGAAGTTCACCATCTGAGTCTTCGCCTCGGCACCTTCCATGGCCCAGAAGTCGTGGAAGATGACCGTCGTCGGGATCATGAACAGGATCAGGCCGACCGCGCCGATCCGGGTCAGAAACCCGAACAGGATGGCGAGCCCGCCGGCCACCTCGGCGAGGCCCGCGACGGTCGCGAGGATGTGTGCAGACGGGATGCCCTGCGCCTCCATGTAGCCGACGGTTCCTGACGGATCCGTCAGCTTCGCGAAGCCGCTGAGCAGGAAGATCGCGGCGATCAGCACGCGGCCAATCAACATCCAGCTGGGGCCCGAATCGATGGGACGACCAAAGGCAACGCGCTCGGCGACGGTGGGCTGGGTCAACATGACACTCTCCTCGGGGTACCGAGCAGCAAGCAGCAATCATCGCGCCACCGACGGCAACGTCCCGAGATCGCAAGCTACGAGAAATGCCGTCGTCGCTCATAGCGAGCTGGCAGCACGGCGACTGCGCGGTCTCGCCTCGACGGGGCGGTGCACGCGTGCGTCGACGCTGTACTGACCAGGGCTTATCCGACGACCCGTGCGAGCCCGTCCATCACCAAGCTGGCGGTCATCCCGGCCGAAGCTATCGGCTACGGCGCGGTCGCAGCGTCGGTAGTGTGGCGACATGGAACCTCTCGCGATCGCGCCTGCTGCGACGGGCGTGCGCTATCGAGCATGCAGCGCGCGCGGAATTGCGCCGCTCGCGGATCTGTATCTGCCGACGAATCCGTGCGGCGCCTCGGTGGTACTCGTGCACGGTGGAGGCTTCGTGATCGGCTCGCGGACCATGAAGCCGATGCGTCTGCTCGCGGCACAGCTGTCCCGTGCGCGGATCTCCGTCTGCGCGATCGACTACCGGATGATCTTCCGCGGCGGTCGCCTCAGCGAGGCCCTCGACGATGTGCTCGCGGCGCATGCATTCTGGGGCGAGCGCGTCGCGGGCTACGGCCTCGACCCGGCGCGCGTCTCGATGATCGGTCTGTCGGCGGGTGGCACGCTGGCGCTGCTCGCCGCGGCGCAAGCGCCACGCGGAACCGTGCATCGGCTCGTCAGCTGCTTTGGTCTGTACGAGATCGACCACCTGCAGGGGCCGGCGAGCGTGCTGCCGCGATTGCTGTTCGGAACCGCAGATCGCGAGTCGTGGCGGACGCGTTCGCCAGGACACGCCGAGCAGCCGAACGTCCCGACCCTGTTGCTCCATGGGGACGACGATCTGCTGGTGCCTGTCGAGCAAGCGCGGCGACTGGCAGCGCGCCGCGAATGGCTCGGATTGCCAACCCGGCTCGTCGTCTATCCGGGCGCGCGGCACGGCTTTTTCAACGTGCGCGGATCCACGGCTGCGGCGGCCGCCACGGCCGAGCTGGTCGCTCACGTCACCGGCTGAGCGGGCGAGCGATCCGTCCCGGTCGCGCAGCTGTGAGCCGACCGTCGTCGGCGATCACCTCGCCGCGGACGATCGTGGAGCGATAACCTCGCGCGCGCTGCAGAAAGCGTTTGCCTCCCGCCGGCAGGTCGCGCACCAGCGCTGGCCGCTCGAGCGTCAGATTGGCGAGGTCGATCACGTTGAGGTCAGCCCGCAGACCTTCGCGAAGCACTCCACGATCGTGCAGGCCGAGCCACGCGGCGGGCTCACCGGAGAGCTTGTGGATCGCGGCCTCGATCGTGAGCGCGGCGCGATCGCGGACCCAGTGGGTGAGGAGGTAGGTCGAGAAGCTGACGTCACAGATCGTGCCGACGTGAGCTCCGCCGTCACCGAGGCCGAGCATCGCGAACGGATGGTTCAGCATCTGCGCGACCTCGGACAGCGAACCCGATGCGTAGTTGTAGATCGGGAAGTACAGCAGCTGACGACCGCCATCCTCGAGCAGTGCGTCGTACGTGACCTCGAGCGGACGCTTGCCAGACGCCATGGCCTCGCCAAACAGAGATGTCGCGCGCGCCGGCTCGTAGTCGGGCTGGTCGCCGAGCCGGAACAGGCTCATCGCGACGAGGTCGAACGCACCGAGCAGCTTGTCGACCAGCGGTGGCACCGCGCTCCCATCGCCGGCAACCT
>JAYUYE010001072.1:0-2761 GCA_043752985.1 Myxococcales bacterium | reverse complement strand
TGGTGCTGTCGACGAGAGTATTCGCTTGCCGCACTACCTCGACCAGCATCGAGCCAGGCGGGGAGCTGCGCGTGATCACGAAGTGCGTGCCGGTCGCGTCCGGAGAGCCCGGGCGGTCGTCGGCGCCCGTGTTGAGCACGGCCGGAGTCGTCGGGGCGCCCCACGGATCGTCGATGGTCATGCGTTGCTTCAGGTGGATCTCGCCGATCCCCGTGATCAGCACGAGGTAGTAGACCGCCAGGCCGTCGGGGCTCATCTCGGGCGAGCCTTGCGCTCCCGGGGCGACGACGACCGCCGTCGCGGTGTTGCCGGTGAGCTCATCCTTGACCGGCGCCTCGTAGATGTCGACGTCGGTGCCCGCGCAGCCGTAGATGAACCGCCGCTCGTCTCGATCGAGCGAGACCTCGATCGGCGCGCGGCCGGACGGACATTGTAGCGTCACCGGCGTCAGAGATCCGAAGGTCGGGTGCGCATCTGGAGGCGCGTCCACCGCGAGGGGCGGCCCATCCGGCGCGGAGCGCGCATCGAGTCCGAACACCCGATCACACGCGCCCGCGAACAGGACCACGAGCATCAGGAGACAGCGCACGCCACATCGTACCGTGCGAGGCTCACGTCCAGGAGCATGAGTGAGCCATGACCGAACCGAGTCGCGCCGAGCTCAACCGGTTGGTCGGTCGCCGCTGGCGCATCGGCGGGGTCCTCACGGCGGTGATGATGCTCGCGTACTTCGGGTTCATCCTGCTCGTCGCGTTTGCCAAGCCCACCGCGGGTGAGCTCGTGGCTGGCGGTCGGGTCAGCATCGGGATCCTTGTCGGAGCGAGCGTGATCGTGCTCGCGCCGCTGCTCACCTCGATCTACGTGCGATGGGCGAACAAGCACTACGATCCAGCAGTCAAGGCGCTGCGCGATCGAGGAGCGTCATGAGCTCACTCGGCCAGCCGAACCCGACCGCGATCGCGTGGTTTCTCGGGTTCGTGGCGATCACACTCGGGATCACGTGGTGGGCCGCGCGCAAGACCCGCACCGCGAGCGACTTCTTCGCGGCCGGCGGCAACGTATCGGCCGTGCAGAATGGGTTCGCGCTCGCCGGCGACTACATGAGCGCCGCCAGCTTCCTCGGCATCGCCGGTCTCGTCTCGAAGTCCGGGTTCGACGGATTGATCTACTCGGTCGGCTGGCTCGTCGGCTGGCCGGTGATCACGTTCCTGATCGCGGAGCCGCTGCGCAACCTCGGCAAGTACACGTTCGCCGATGCGGTGGCGTTCCGGCTGCGCCAGCGCCCGGTGCGGATCGCGGCGGCGGGCAGCACGCTTGCGGTCGTCACGATCTACCTGATCGCGCAGATGGTCGGCGCCGGTGGCTTGATTCACCTGTTGTTCGGCTTGCCCTACAAGGCGGCGATCACGATCGTCGGCGGCGTGATGCTGCTGTACGTGCTGTTCGGCGGGATGATCGCGACGACGTGGGTGCAGATCATCAAGGCGGCGCTGCTGCTCGTGGGTGCGACGCTGCTCGCGGTGCTCGTGCTCTCGAAGTTTGGCTGGAGTCCGCTCGAGCTGTTCTCCGAGGCGCGCCGTCAGTACGGCGACGGCGTGCTGGCTCCCGGTGATCTCGTGGCCCAGCCGCTCGAGGTCGTCTCGCTCGGCATCGCCCTGATGTTCGGCACTGCCGGTCTGCCGCACATCCTGATGCGGTTCTATACGGTGCCCGATGCGCAGACAGCGCGGCGATCGGTCGCCTACGCCACGAGCCTGATCGGCTTCTTCTATCTCGTCACGTTCATCCTCGGCTTCGGTGCGTCGGTGCTGGTCGGGCGGGACGCGATCAAGTCCGTCGACAAGGGCTACAACATGGCCGCACCTCTGCTCGCGGAGGTGCTCGGCGGAACCGGCTTCCTCGGCTTCATCTCCGCGGTTGCGTTCGCGACGATCCTCGCGGTCGTTGCCGGACTCACGCTGTCGGGTGCGGCAGCGCTTGCCCACGATCTGTGGGGCCACGTGATCCGGCGCGGCACGATCACCGAGAAGGAGCAGCTACGGGTTGCCCGGTGGTCGACGATCGGGCTCGCACTCGTCGCGATCCTGCTCGGCATCGTGTTCGAGGGGCAGAACGTCGCGTTCATGGTCGGGCTGGCGTTCGCGATCGCGGCGAGTGCCAACTTCCCGGCCCTGCTGCTGTCGATGATGTGGCGGCGGTTCACGACGCGCGGAGCGGTGGCCAGCATGGTGACCGGAACCGTGAGCTCGCTGCTCTTGATCACCCTGTCCCCGACGGTGTGGAAGGATCTGCTCGGCAACCCCGAGGCGATCATCCCGCTCAAGAACCCGGGCATCATCACGGTGCCGCTATCGTTCCTGGTCGCGATCGCGGTGTCGCTGATCTGGCCCGAGCCTGCTGCTGCCCAGGGATTCGCCGATGCGCACGACCGGATGCACCTCGGCGGGAGCTGAATCCGAGCAACTCGGAGGCGATCTTTGCGATGCGCTCCCCGGGTCCGAGCTACATTTTCGCGGGGGATGGTCGAAGTGCGATCAGGGATGCCTACGCTCGAGCTCGGGAGACCCGTGGGGGAAGACCATCCGCCGTTCGTGGTGGCGGCGCTAGATTGCACCAAGCTCGTGTCCGCGGACGATGCGATCATCGCGATCGATCAAGCGGTCGCGAGTCACTGCGATGCGGTCAAGCTGACCTCGCTGCCGTGGGCGTGGTGCGCACGCGTGTTCAACCACGCCGATCCGCGCGGCATCAAGCTCGTCAC
>JAYUYE010001071.1:0-6936 GCA_043752985.1 Myxococcales bacterium | reverse complement strand
CCGAGCGCGCCTTCTCGACGAGCTCCCACATCGGCTGCACCAGCGGCGCGACCTCCGCGAGATCGTACCTGTCGAGGAACGCGGGCGAGAAGCGCGTTCCGAGGAGCCGGTACGCTTCCTCGATCTCGGGATACTCCGCGGCCGGTGTCAGCTCGAGGACGTCGTAGAACGTGCTGCGCTCGAGGCGCTGCGATCGCGCACGCACGTGATTGCGCATCTCGCGAAGAGCACGCCGCGGCGCGGTCGCGACATCGCGAACCTCCGGCGTGAAGTCGAGGGCGCCCATCGAGCACAGCGTCCACAACAGACGCGCCATCTGCGCCGGATCGAGGGGGCCCGATTGCACGACGCTCTGCACGGTCAGCGTGCCGTCGATCTTGGCCACGCTCGCTAGCTCGGGAACGGTCAGCAAGCGCTCGGTGCGGAGCTCGTCGAGCTTCTCGGTCGGCGTTGCGTAGTGGGCGACGTGCCAGCGCAGCGCCGTGCGCGGAATCTCGATGTCGACGTTGCGCGCGGCCAGCAGCGTCGCCGGCCATGCGTTACGCGAATCCTCGGTGGGCGGCATGCCGACGGCTGCGCGCAATACCGGCCAGCGCATCCCCGACGCGAGCCGGAGCCTGGCAGCGTCCTTGATCGCAGCGGCCAGCGTGGCGATCTTCGCGCTCGGCGAGACGAGCGTGACCCGCGCATGTGGCGCTTGCTCGCGGGCGATCGCCGACGAACCGATCGCGACCACGCCAGGCACCGACGGAAGATCGCGCCACTGCGACGCCACCTCTGCGAGCCGTGTCTTGAGATGATCCGCGTCGACCAGCACCACTGCCGCCGTGGTTCCACCGCGCGGCCCATCGGCCTGCAGGACATCCCAGCGGGCCTTCGCGCCAGCATTGTTGAGGAGCTCTTCGAGCTGCACGCCCGGGCCCACATCTGCCAGTGCGATCAGCACCGCGGTCACCGATCACAGAGTAGCACCCGGCCTTGGCTTCACGCCAAAAGCTCGACGATGTCGGCGCAGATCTGGTCGGTCGCGGCACGGGCGGCGTGGACTGCACCACCCATGCTGAGGAAGCCGTGGATCAGGGAGGGGTGGGGGCTGTGCCGCACCGGGACCCCTGCCGCGGCGAGCCGGCCGGCGTAGGCATCGCCCTCGTCGACCAGCGGATCGTAGCCGGCGGTCACCACGATCGCGGGCGCCGATCCGGCGAGGTCCGTCCAGAACCACGGCGACGCCGCGCGGCGATCTTGGTCACCCAGGTAGTGGCTGCGGAACCAGTGGACCATCGAGCGCGTCAGCAAGTAGCCCACGGCGTGGCGATCGATCGATGGCGAGGTCGCCAGCGTCATGTCGACGATCGGATAGATCAGGACCTGGAGGTCGGGGCGCCGCGCACCCGTCAGCGCGTGGCGATCGACGTGCGCGGAGAGAAACCCGCCGAAGCTGTCGCCCGCGACGACCGCCCTGCCGCCCCGCGGGATGCGCTTCACGATCGCATCCCACGCCGCACAGGCATCCTCGATCGCGGCGGGGTGTTGGTCCTCGGGGCCGAGCCGATAGCCGACCGATGCAACGGTGCACCGGGTCTGTGCCGCGAGGAGGCGCGTCACAGGCTCCGAGCTGCGGATCGATCCGATCACGCCGCCGCCGCCGTGCAGATAGACGATCCAGTGAGGACCCGCGCCACGCGGGACGTAGATCCGCACCGGAATCGGGCCGCTCGCTCCGGGGACCGTCGTGTCGATCACGTGCGCCATCGGCGCGGGCGCGACATCGAGCGGTGACAGTCCGTCCTCGGCGAACCTGCGCGCGCGAGGTGGCTCCATCGAGTCGAGCGCCGGCAGCCGCATCAACCGATCGAGCTCGAGGACTGCCGCGACCTGCGGATCAAGCTCGGCGTCGACGCCGTTCTGACGAGCGCGTGCGAGCAAACGCATGACCGGGGTGTTCAGCGCCGCGTTCGCGCCGACGCGCATCAGCCAGTCTTTCACCCGACGACGATAGCAGCGTTACGAGTGGCGACGCAGCACGAGCGCGAGGAAGCCAAAGCCCGCGAGCAGGAAGCCTGGCGCGCCTCCGGTGCCACCCGCGGCACAGCCACCGTTGTCGGCGACGGGCCAGCAGACGCCGCCGTCGTTGTTCGCACCGAGGCAGGTGAACCCCGCCGGGCACGTGCTGTCCGAGTCGCACTGCGCGGTGCATAGCTGCTCGCCGTTCGCGCTGCCGCATGACTCACTGATGCACGTGTCGTTGCTCGTGCAGTCCGCACCGAGCCCGCCATCGATCTGCTTGCCGGGCAGGCAGAACCCACCGAGGCAGTGAAAGCCCGCGTCGCATCCCGAGCCCGCGCCGCACGTCGCGGTGACGTGGACCGTGATGGATTCGGTGACGGTGCGGCCGCCGCCGTCGGTGCCGGTGACCGCAACGAGGTGATCGCCACCGGCGAGCGTGGCCGGCGCATTGAACCCGAACGGGCCGGGTGACAGCGACGCGGTCTGCATGCCGTCGATCGCGAGGGTCGCGCTCGTCGCACCGAGCGGTGACGTCAACACGGCGCGGATCGGAAAGCCGGGACGGACCCACTGGCCTTCCATCGGAGTCGACACGGCGAGCTCCGGCGGCGGGATGTTGGCGCTGCCGAACGTCGTGCTCATGTACGCGAAGCTGTTCTGCGTGGTGCCGCCGCAGTAACACTCGCGCGGGGCAGCGAGCGTCTCGCCACACCGCGCGTCTGCGTTCTGGAATCGCTTGAGGCTGCCGAGGTCGAGGTAGGTCATCGGATCGAGCTTGTTGAGCTCGTGGTCGAGGCCCCACACGTGACAGGCCTCCTGCGCGACGGCGCCGCACATGAACTCGAGGTCGGCCGAGCTACCGGCAAACACGAAGCTGATGACGTTGTCCTCGGTCGCACCGCAGCCGACGAACGGAGCGACGCCACCGGCGACCAGGTCGGGGCTGAGCTGCGCCGCGAGGCCACCGATCATCACCTCGGAGTGATTGACGTTGCCCGGATCGGTGGTCACGACCTCGATCTCGAACGGCAGGAACGTGTCCTTCACGCACTGCACGAGCTCGGACCACAGCACGTCGCCGTGCGCCCACGCATCGAGCCGGACCTGTTGCGAGGGGATGCTCGAGTGGTTCGTCCGGGAATCATCGAAGCCGGGCTGCAGGGTGCAGCCGTTCGGGCGGCAGTCGTTGAGATAGAGCTTGTTCGAGACCACTGCCGGTGCCACGCCCGGCGCGGCACGACGAACCTGGTTCTTCCACACGACCGGCGGGGCCTGGGCGGCGGCGAGCGAGGGCGCGAACGCGAGAACGACGACGAGGACGGCACGCATGCGGACGCCGAAACGGTAATGGAGGTGCCGCCTGGGCGCGAGCAGAAAGATGGGGTCCGGGCTGGCAAACGATGGCCGGGCGCGCGATCAACCGCCCATGTTGACGATCGACCTCACGGGAAAGCATGCGCTGGTTGCCGGCGTGGCGGATGACGGCGGGTTTGGCTGGGCGATCGCCAAGGCGTTCGCCGAGGCCGGAGCCACGGTTTCGGTGGCCACCTGGCCGCCGGCCCTCGGCATCTTCAAGACCCTGCTCGAGCGCGGCAAGTTCGACGCCTCGATGGTCCTGCGCGACGGCAGCAAGCTGAAGTTCGCGAAGATCTACGCGCTCGACGCGGAGTACGACAAGCTCGAGGACGTTCCGGCGGAGCTCCGTGAGAGCCGGCGCTATCGCGACCTCGGCGACTTCACGATGTCGGGCCTCGGCGCGGCGATCGCGGCCGACGGCGGCGTCGACATCGCGGTGCACAGCCTCGCGAACGGCTCCGAGGTCAAGAAGCCGCTCCTCGAGGTCTCGCGCAAGGGGTACCTCAGCGCGGTGTCCGCGTCGGCGTACTCCAACGTGTCGATGGTCCAGCAGCTCGGGCCGCACATGCGCAAGGGCGGCTCGTTCCTGTCGCTGTCCTACATGGCCGCCGAGCGCGTGGTTCCCGGCTATGGCGGCGGCATGTCGTCTGCGAAGGCAGCGCTCGAGTCCGATGCGCGCGTGCTCGCGTTCGAGGCCGGCCGCGCATGGGGTCACCGCGTCAACGTGATCTCCGCCGGACCGTACGCGTCGCGCGCCGCGAGTGCGATCGGGTTCATCGATCAGATGGTCGACTACTCGCGCCGCAACTCGCCGCTGCAGGAGGACCTCAAGGCAGAGGAGGTCGGCGCGACGGCGGCGTTCCTGTCGAGCCCGCTCGCGAGCGGGATCACGGGCACCGTGGTCTACGTCGACAAGGGCTACTCGGCGATGGGCATCGCGAGCGACCGCGAAGGCGCGATGTCGTCGAAGTCGTAGTCGTCGATCTCGCGTTCGCGATCGCGATCGATGCGGATCCGCGGCTGACAAAGCTGCTGGCCGCGAACTTCGACTAGGCCGCGAGCGCCGACAGCCACGCATCGAGATCGCCGCGCCGGACGCAGCCGCCGAGATCGAACAGCGCGAGCTCCGTGATGCCGGCGGCGGCCGCCAGCTCGACGTCGCGCGCCAGCTCGTCGATGCCGCGATAGCTCGGCTCGTCGCCGAACGCACCGGTGCCGACGCAGCCGATCGACAGGCCGGTCGTCGGACCGAGCCGAGTGCGAGACAGCCGGGCGGTGAGCGATAGCATTTGCTCGGCGCGCCGGCGATTCACGAGGCCGCGCGACCAGCCCTCGAACAGCGACGAGTACGCCATCACGCTGTGCGCATTGACGGGCAACGCGGTGGTCGGCGTGCCGAGCAGGCGCTGCATCCACTGGCCGCGCCACTCGAGTGCGAGGAAGGGCAGGACCGCGGTCGTCACCCGATGAGTGCGCCGCCACCGCATGATCGCGGTCACCAGCTCGTCGCGCGCATCGCGGTAGCCACTCGCCGTCGACACGGCGGGTCGCAGCGCCTTCCACTCCTTGAGCACGGCGAGCGGGGGCTCGAGATCGATCGCCAGCTCGTCACACCCGGGGACTCGAGCGAGTAGCGCATCGGTGAACGCGATGTACGCGGGCACGGACCGCACGCTCGCCCACCGGCCGTCGGCATCGGCGAGCATTGGCCACACGCCGACGAACACTCCGGCATCGCGGACCCGCTCGACCACAGGGGCTACCTCGGCGAGCTGCCACGGCCGCACCGCGAGCAGGAGATCGATGCCATGGCGCTGGAGGGCAGCGAGCAGGCGCGGATCACCAACCTCGTCGAACGAGAGCGTCTCGCACCAGACACGGCGGCGCACGGTTCGTTAGTATGCACCGCGATGAAGGTGCTCTACGGCGTGACGGGCGAAGGAATGGGGCACGCGATGCGGTCGCGGGTCGTGCTCGAGCACTTGATCCAGGCGGGCCACACGGTCGAGATCATGGCTTCTGGCCGTGCCGCCGCGTTCCTCGGCAAGCGGTTCGACGGGGTCAATACGATCCATGGTCTGCACATGATCCTCGAAGAGAATCGGGTGCGGATGGGCAAGACGCTGTGGTCCAACGTCGTCAACGGGATCCTCGGCGTGCCGGGCAACATCGCAGCGTACTTCGATCTGATCGCTGACTTCGAGCCCGAGGTCGTGATCTCCGACTTCGAGTCGTGGTCGTACTTCTACGGCCGCAATCATCGGATCCCGATCCTGTCGATCGACAACATGCAGGTGATCGATCGTTGCACGTTGCCCGACGAGATCACCGATGGCGTGGGCGTCTCGTTTCAGCTGACCAAGGCGTTCATCAAGACCAAGCTGCCCGAGTGCGACGCGTACTACATCACGACGTTCTTTCATCCGCCGGCGCGCAAGCCGAACACGTTTCTGTTCCCGCCGATCCTGCGCCCCGAGATCCTCGCAGCCAGGGCGCGCGTCGCCGCCGGCGACCACCTTCTCGTCTACCAGTCGGGCATGAACGAAGCCCTGTGCGCCGCGCTGACCGCGAGTAGTGTGCCGGCGCGCATCTACGGTATGCGCCCGGGTGAGACCGCGGAGGTCCGCGACGGGAAGCTGCTGTTCCGCCCGTTCTCCGAGGATGGCTTCATCACGGATCTCGCGACCTGTCGCGCGGTGATCGCCGGTGGCGGCTTCACGCTGATGGGCGAAGCGCTCTACCTCGGCAAGCCCATGCTCGCCGTGCCGCTCGAGGGCCAGTTCGAGCAGATGCTCAACTCGCGCTATCTCGAACGCGAAGGTTTCGGGATGTGGACCGCGGACTTCGACGACGCCGGGGTCGTGCCGCGCTTCCTCGAGCGAGCCGCCGAGTACGCGCGCGCACTCCAGAGCTACACGCAGGACGGGAACACGGAGCTGCTGACCGCCGTCGACCACTTCCTCCACCTCGCCGCCACGCAGCCGCGCTGACCCCATGCCCCCCCATGACCCCATGACCCGGTGGCAAGTCCGCTAGCCACCCCCGGCCAACCACCCAACATGATTCGCCGGGTTCTGGCCCCGTGCTTGCTTACCCCTCGAGAATGAACGTCCACCGGCTGATGCCGTTGCTGGTTCCCGGTGCCGACGTCCACGACGGTGCGATCGCCCGGCTCTGCAAGCGATGCTGATGACCACGACGGATGTGCTGGGCGACTGGCTTGCCCAGCTGAACGCGCTCGAGCTCGTCGCGTCCGGCGACGTGAATGCGATCGCGTCGGCAAACCTCGAGATGTTCGCGATCGCGGAGGCCCAGGACGCCAAGCTCACGTCGGCTGCGGTCGCGGACTTCCTTCGTGATGCGCACCGCGCGTATTCCACCGCCGCCGCGAGGATCCAGCTCGTCGGCTGGTTCTATGCCTGGCATGACGTGATGGCTGGCCAGCTGCGAATGAGCGCATGTCCGATCACCTCGGCGAGCGAGCTTCCGTTCGGTGGGCCGAGCGTTCCCGTCGATGATCCAACGATCATCGCCACGGATGCGCTCGCGAGCACGATCGCGCACGGCATTCCA
>JAYUYE010001070.1:0-2765 GCA_043752985.1 Myxococcales bacterium | reverse complement strand
GTGAAGGCGACCAGGCCGAGCACGTAGTCGAGGAGCTCCTCGGCGACGAACACCTCCTGCGCCAGGGCCTGCATCTCGAGCACCTCGGACGGACCGATCACCGCACGCACCGGCGGCGGCGGCTTGTCGTAGGTCGAAAGCATGCGCTTCTCGTCAGCGCCCGACGGGTAGCCCATGCGGAGCTTGATCAGGAAGCGATCGACCTGCGCCTCGGGCAGTGGGTACGTGCCCTCCTGCTCGATCGGGTTCTGCGTGGCGAGCACGATGAACGGTTCGCTCAGCGAGCGTGTCTCGCCCTCGATCGTGACCTGGTGCTCTTGCATGGCCTCGAGCAGCGCCGACTGCGTCTTTGCCGGCGCGCGGTTGATCTCGTCGCCGAGCAGGACGTTGCAGAACACCGGACCCTCGCGGAGAATGAACGTGTTCGTCCGCATGTCGAGGATGTACGTGCCGGTGATGTCCGACGGCAGGAGGTCGGGCGTGAACTGCACGCGGCGGAAGTTGCAGCCGAGCGTCGTCGAGAACGCCTTCACCAGCGTGGTCTTGGCGACACCGGGGTAGCCCTCGACCAGCACGTGGCCGCGAGCGAGCAGGGCGACGAGCAGGGCCTCGGTGATCGAGGGGGCGCCGATGAAGGCGCGGCCGACCTCATCGGTGATCGCCTTCGCGAGCTGAGAGACGCGGGCGAGCTTGTCGGGGCTAAGCGTGGAGGGCACTAGACTTCCTGCAGATCGGGGAGATCGGAGCCGAGAGTACGACACAGCTCGACCACGTCCCGGTACAGGGTGTCGAATTCGCGTCGCGCGAGGTGTCCTGCGCTCCATGGCGCTGCGGCCTGGCCACGGCTCGGCAGTGCGCGCAGCCGGCGATAAACGCGCGTCAGTGCGACCGCCGCGGTCGCGCCTTTGGTCTTCGAAAGCTCGGCAACGAGCTGCGACTCGGGGACGGTGTAGAGCGGCTCGCTCTTGTTCGTGATCTCGGCGAGCAGGCGCTGGACATGATCGCGGAGGATGCACGCGAGCACGAGGTTCGAACCGCTGCCGGCGTCGGCATGGGTGACGAGCGCGTGCGCCTCGTCGCGACGTGCAGGTCGGTTGAACCGCAGCCAGGCACCGTCGATGTTCGGGCCGCGGCGAACGGGCAGGGCGATCAGGGCGAGCAGGAACAGCGATGCAGCGAGCAGCGCGGCGAGCGTCTTCATCGCCGCCGGCGTCAGCAGCCACTCGCGCGCCTTGTACAGCCAGTCGTTGAAGGCCGAGATCGAACGACCGAGCTCGTCGGCCTTGGCGTCGTCGATGAACGGCGGCGGGTCGCCGAACATCTCGCGCTTGCCGCGGAGGAGGACGATGTTGCGCGCGCGGCGATTGCCACGATCGAGCCAGTTGAAGATGTTGCCGGTGAGCGCGACGTTGCCGGGGAATTGCAGCATCCGGTTGATGAAGATGCTCGGATCGCTGACCGCGACGTACTTGCCGAAGCCGCGCTCGCCGGCCACCACGATCGCGCCTTCGTCGAGCCCGACGATCGTGGTCGCGCCCTCGATCCGCGTCATCACGGCGGGGTGATTCGTCACGACATCGCCGACCTCGCGCGCGAGCGGGTGATCGCCGCGTGCGTTCGCGATCGGCGCGTACATCCGGCCCTCGTAGAACCGGCTCGAGCGCGCTTGCTCGACCTCGATGCGCAGGAGGCCGAGCGCCTGCATCGCTTCCTTGCCGTCGCCGAAGTCATCCGCGATCACCACGTTGCCGCCGGCCTGCACGTAGGCGGCGAGCTTCGCCGGATCCACGCGCTGGAGCGGGAACACGAGGAACAGGATGTCGCGCGCCTCGAGCGTGTCCCACTCGAGCGAATCGCGGACATCGACCGAGAACCCCATGCCCTCGGCGAGCCCGACGAAGCTGGCCATGCCGTTCCACGCCTGGCTGTATGGATCGTACTCGGCGTCGAACGTCGGCACGGTCTGCGCGTGCGCCGGCGCGGCCGCCAGGACCACCGACAGCAAGATCAGGAAGCGAATCACGCCATCTCCTTGCGCAGCGCGATCGCCGCGACGCGCAGGCTCGACAGCGCGATCGCGAGCGGGGCGGAGCCGCGGTCGTCCTTGACTGCGAGGAGCGCGTAGTAGCCCTGCGAGACCGAGTGCACGACGATGTCGAGATCGGTGTGCTGCGCGATGAAGTACTCGGGCCCACCGAAGTGCCACGTGCCGAACGCCGAGTGCAGCTGGTTGAGCACGATGCCGTACTGCGCGGTGAGGCACGCCCACTCGTGCTTGTCGTAGGTAGCGAATCCGTCGACCATCTCTCCCTCGGAGTCGGCGAATGCGCCGCCGATCGCACCCGGCGTGGACTCGACCGCGCGCTTCATGATGTCGCCGAACGCGGTCATGGGGCGACCTTGTCGAGCTGCGCCACGCTGTCCTCATCGATCTCGATCGCGATGCCGCCGGCTTTGACCAGAGCGTTCACCCAGACCGCGAACTGCGCGCGCCGCAGGTCGGGGAACACCTCCCACGCCAGCGCCTCGCGCGAGGTCTCCTTGGCGGGCAGCCCGCCGCTCCACAGGACGACGTCCCAGCCACGCTTCGTGCGTGCGGGCTTGGCGATCCGGTGCGGCTCGGAGATCGAGAACAGCGCGTCGAGGTACGGCGGCTCGTAGTTGCCCGTTCGCGTGGTCTGCGGAACGTCCTCGCTCTCGATCTCGATCCCGGTGTCCTTCGCGAGCCGAGTTGCCACCTCGAGCACGTGCGACCTGAACAGGCC